>JAVVPX010000100.1:0-7511 GCA_036655555.1 Bacteroidaceae bacterium
CTTCTGTGATGGTAAGAGATAGTAAGTAATTCGATCGTGAGTAAAAACCTTTAAGTCTTTACCTGTATATACTGTTGCCACAGCTAATTGCAAATCTGGTTGATCTACAAGAGCCATTGCAGAAGCTTGCATCCAACCACCTACAACGGGGGCTTGCACACCTAATACCTTGCATGCTCCAGGAAGCAAAAGATTTGTTATCCAAAGAATTTTCATATTAGAGTTTTTTAGCATTACATGGCGTGGCTTTGGAACAAGGTCCGTTCGCTATTTTAATAGGATTTTCTTTTAAAAGAGAATTCGCCAATAATAAAAAGTTCGTAGTAGCTGTTTCTGGAGACCAACAATCTCTCATTGTACTATAAGCATTCTTTGCCAAATACTCTATTAACAGATGATCTTTTAGTAAAGATTCAACACATTCTTCCAAAGAATCTAGATTTTTAGACTTAAAAATCAATCCATTTTGTCCATTTTTAACCAAAAAAGGTACTGCTCCTATTTCATTTGAAGCTACTACAGTACAACCATTACTCATCGCTTCATTTAAAACGGCACCCCAACCTTCATTTTTGTCACTCGTAAATAAAAACACATGATGATCACGCATCATTTCCAAAACATGCGCGTTAGGGACGTTTCCCAATAAATGAACACATGAATCAACCTTTAATTTTGATATTAATTCTTGTGTATGAATGAATTCTTCTCCACTACCAAGCATATTGATTTCAAAATCATACCCTTTTAATTGTAATCTTTGTGCAAGATAAGGAAGTAATTCGGGATGTTTCAATTTAAGGAAACGTGCGCACCATAATATTTTAATACGCTTTTCTGCTTTCCTTTTTAAACACATATCAATATCAAGATTAGGCACTGCTGTAAAATAACCCCATTTGTATGTTTTGTTTTTATATGCGCCAATATGATATACGTCATTTGCCGTATAAGCACTTGCAGCAAGCATATACAATTCTTTATGACGATATCGAAGATGTTGTTTATAACAATTATACCAACCTCTAGGAGACATCAAATAATATGGTCTAACTCTAAACCAGCGCTCACTATACCTGAATGTTAACTTATTTGTTGCTAATCGTTTTTCAATAAACACGTCTGGAGCGGATCCGATGATAACAACATCTGAATCCAATGCTAATTGATACGCTTTTTCTAATTCATTATCGCCCATATAGGCTTTCACTAAATAAGGTTTCTTTGAAAAATCAGGATAACCAGAATCTAAAAAAGATTGAGGCACTTTCTCCGTTGCAACAAAGTGATAATCATTTTCAAGTAAACTATACAAATGATCTGCTACAGGTACTTGATGGTGGTTGATAAAATTTGTAAAAAAAGTAATGGTCATACAAACTGTTTTTTTTTAAGGATCAATGAATTTGTATCTATAAACTAAGCGATTTGCATAAGAAGGATGTTGATTTGTTTTTTTCTGCCGCTAGTAATTTAAAAACAGCCGTATAGTCTATACGTTTCTTTAGTTGTTGCTCATCTATATTATTTTGCATACAATAATCGGATAAATGCAACATGGTTAATAAAGATTTAATGCGCGATGTACCACCCGATTGATTAAGAAATGCTCCAAATTGCTTTTTATATAAAATGGAGAATACACATCCGTGAAAAGAATCTGTTATTACGTATTCTGCATTTGCTATATTCCATATCCAATCTTCTATAGGAATTAACTCTTCTATTTTTTTTAACCGCACAAATTTTATTGGGATCGTTATATTAGCTTTCGTAATAAGCGCATCTAATTTCACAACATCCCCAAGCCAATAGATAAAAACAAATTTTTCTCGATTTGTTTTTATTGATTTGATTTTATCATACTCAAGAGATGTCAATAACAAAGTAGGATCAACTGTTTTAATAGCTTCAACATTCAAATATTGATGACACAAAGACACTGCAGAATCTTCTCTAACAGATACTCCTGTAAAATCAGCAAGGTAATTTTTATATTTATCAGTTTCCTCTTGTGTGTAATCCCAAGAATCTAGTCCGAACGATGCTGCATAAGCTATTTTTTTTATTTTTCTTTTATATGCAAAATCTAAAAAGAACTCACCTTTAAACTCATAAAAGAAATCACGTCTCCATATCTGATCACTACCAGCAACGATTGCATCAAGTTTGCTTATTGATTTTTTTGTCTGTATAAATTTGAAATTGTTTTTTATGAATTGCTTGAAATAAACTTTGTTTAAACCCAGCATATTCCAGATGTATCGCTTTATCTTTTTATACCAAATAGCTTTTAGATCAGACTCGATAAGAGACACTACAAATCCCTGATGCTCTAAATATGTTTTGAGGGCATACGCCTGCAATATGCCGCCATAATTGATAAAAAATGGCATTGTCTTAATTCCTATTTTCATTTTCTACCTATTATTTGTTTCACTATCCTTTTGGCTAAACCAATACTCTGATTAATTAATGTTGGACTCATTTTGCGATAAATAAGTGCTATAGCATCAATACCGACTGCTTTATATTCTTCCCAAAACAAAGTGCGATAGTAGGGTATTTCAACACTCTGCTCTATACATGAATTCCCAGCAACTGCTTGTGTATAGGTTGTTTTTACTGAATTGACATTTAATTTAGAATAAAGAGTAGTACCTTTCCATGTATTAATTAGAACTAAACTAACACCTTTATCGTCATCCAAGTCTGTGGAAATACCCCAATAATCTCCAATAGTAATGTCACTCCCACTTTTAAAACATTTACTCGGACAATCATAGCAAGATGGTCGCAAATACAAATTCCTCAAAAATCCTCTCATGAAAATATTTTTATCTACTGTTTCGGAGAGCAAAACTGAATTTTTCTCCTTGCCTAAAGGCTCGGAGAGGGTGAGAGCAAAACTGAATTTTTTCCAACCGGTGCTCTTATTGCGGAACTGAATGTTCGTTATCGTTTTTCTTTCTTTTAGTGGGTGAGACGAAACTGTATTTTTTCCAATCACGCCCTCACGGGCGATTATTTCTTCTAAATACATTCTCCATACTTTGGGACTAGGCACTCCATGACAAACTAAATCAACACACAACAAATTGTCATATTCTTTTCTTAAAAAGAGTCTCAATCCGGCTATTTGGCAGGGTGTACCCGAAAACATAACTTTGCGACCTGCTTTTAAATATTGTTCTGCCTGTAGATAAGTTGATCCTATTCTACTTTGTACATATTTACTGCCTCGAAAAGCCGTCAAGCCTTCTATCGTTTCTGTATAATCGTGAATCACTTCCCAATCATCATTAAAACGAGCACCAAATACAACCCCGCTTTCCGACAGAATTTGTTCTGCTAAAAACGTAAAAATACCACCCGAAGAGCTCGCCATCCGAATTTCATCATTATTATTCTTAGCCGCATATACAGCTAATGGTTCATGCTTGTCTCCTTGGTTGAGAACCGGACATACTTTTTCGCATAATCCACAATCTATACACTTTTCATCATCTATGTGAGGATACAGAAAACCTTCATTATCTTCTTGTAGCGTAATGCATTGCTTGGGGCAACACTGTGCGCAGGCATTACATCCCACACACATTCTTTTTTCTAGTATATTAATCATGCTAATTAAAAACCTAAATATTTAATGACCATCTGATAACTCGTTATTATCTTTGCCTTTATAACATTCCGTTCTCCTAGGGTAAGACCCACAAAATAAGAAATGATAGAAACAGAGATAAGGCAAGAAAAACAAACAAGAAAAAAACGCCACCAATTATCCGGTAAAAAGTTGTATAACACAAGAGGCAACAATATTGATAAAAAAGTGACATATACTATTTTCATGAATATCTCATAAAAATATTGCTTCATCGAAAGTTTTATTAGAGGTTGAACAATATATAGGCGAACAATTTGGGCTATAACAACCATTAATAAATGAACTAAAAAAACCACTTCTGGCATCGCTCCCAACTTTAAACAGAGGTATGAAAAAGGAAGTATCAATAACAGTACACCACCAACGACTGTTTGATAAAACCGGATTTTGCCGGTCGCTTGAGCAGCAACCATCAATGGACTCCCTATAGAATCCACTAGAGTGATGCAAAGCATAATGCGCACAAAACTAACAGTGTAATCAGGAACTATATTTAGCCATAAGGTAAGAATTGTCTTCGTCTCTATTAGTACCGGTAGAGATAGAAGTAAAAGTAAAAAGAAAGAAAACTTAGAGCTCCGAAATATTAAACTATGCATATAACTTAAATCATTTTTTGCATAAGATTTAATTATTTGAGGGTTCAACGCCATCTGAAAATTCATGCTAAAACCATTTATAGCACCTTGCACTTGAATGGCTACTCCCCTAGCCGCATTTACAACCGGGCCAAAAAACAAATTTAAAAGGATGTCTACTCCCTGTGTAAAAGTTACAGCCGCTAAATTTCCACATAAATTCCACCCGGCAAAAACGCTCATTTCTTTAAACAAAGCTTTGTCCCACATAAACTTAAATTTAGTTTCGGGGAAGTGTTTACCACAATACCTTGTATAAGCAAGGCAGACAATCATCTGCACACTAAACATAAGCACAGCATACAACTTCAATTTATCAAAACTAAAAACTACTAAAAGATAGACAATGAACAACTTTAAGGCAACTTCCAAAATGGAGATATAAGCAAAGGCACTCATTTTTTCGTGTGCTATGATAGCAGCATTATAGGGTACGCTCATGACCATCACCACACAAGCCAAAACGGAAAATTGATAAACCCACAATGCTCCGGACATACGATCAGATGGAATAGTCATTTGGGTCATAAGAAACCATAAACCTATGGTTTCTGCTAAAAGAATAATAACCACAGAAATTAAGCCATGTATACTAATGGTGGTACTAAAAACTTTTTTAAGTTGAATTTTGTCCCCTTTACCAAGCCCAAAAGTAAAATATCGCTGTGTAGCAGATGACATGGCACCATTCAAAAACGAAAACATTGTTACCACTCCACCTACAACATTATAGATGCCAAAATCTTCAACTCCTAACGTATTCAATATCACTCGTGAAGTGTACAGACTCACCATCATAGTGAACAACATCCTCACATAGAGTAGAAGCGTATTCTTCGCAATGCGTTTATTATTTGCAACGTCAGTATTTTGTTGTTTGTCTTCAGACATTTTTTTTATTATTTTTTCTCCCCCACATTTCCTCTTCTCCATCTCTCAACGCCATCTCCTTGAACCCACTCAGAAACTTCGTAAATCTTGCCGAATCGCAGAACTCGAAGAAAGTGGTGAGCAGTCTCAAATAGAAGTTCAGCGGATAGTCGTAGCCTGCAATTACCTTGTAGTAGGTGGTGTTGCTCATGTGGGCTTCGGAGGTGATGTCGCTGATGTCTATGTTTGATTCTTTACGAAAGGTTTCGATAAATGCGCCTATACTATGGTGTTTCAAATGATTGAAATTCGATCGCAATATTGCTTGTTTCATGTTCTTATGTGTTAATTAACCCTAAATTCAACCAACTATTTTCATTTTCTTACTCCCATAGAAGTAATTGGTTTCGTGGGGGAGCGGCTAACTTTGAGCCTTGAACAAGAATTTTAATTTAATTTTATCATGACAGAAAACAAAAATTGTGTTTCGTTGTTTAAGAATGTAAGGGATATGAATGTGGAAATGGTCTCTATCGAGAGGATTTTCCAACTTATCACGTCCGATTTGTACCGGGACTCTACGGAGAAATATCGCTACTTTGTCTCTTCGGGACTAAGCAAGGATGCCGAAGCTGTCAAACGACAGGCGGCGGGATTTGTACCGTCGGCTGTTTGTCGGGGTGGACGCACGGAAAAGCACGTGATGGCGTACACCGGATTTGCTATGGCGGACTTCGACAACATGGAGCCGGATGATTTCCAACGCTGTCTATCGCTCTTGGAATCAGACCCTTATGTCTTGCTCGCTTATGTCACTATCTCGGGAAAGGGTCTCCGAATTATCTATCGCACAGACCTTGCCGACAAGCGTTTTCATTCATTTGCTTTTACAAATGGTAACGAGTATTTTGCGAAACTTATCAACAGTGCACCCGACCCAAAATGTAAGAATCTCACTCGGTTAAGCTTTTTGGCTTACGACCCTAAGGCTATTTTTCATCCCCAAGCCATTCCTTTTCATGTAGAGATTGACTCGGACTCTAAAAAGCCGGTGGGACGACCGCATTTAGTGCACAACGCGGACTTGAGCGAGGCATTGCCCATCGTTCTCAAACAACTCGAGAAGCAGGGCAAGACGTACGTTGCCGGGCATTACAACGAATATGTGTCGACTGCCATGTATTTGCTCAACCGCTACGGTGTTTCTCTCACGGAGGCTTCTAAATGGGCACTCACGGAGTTTCCCGACTACGAGTCTTCGCAATTGAAAACGATCGCAACCTCTGCTTATCAACGCACGGATGAGTTTGGCTCTATGAAGCTACCTGCGCCCTCTATTTACTCTTCTATCGACGAGATTGAGGAATACGTCCTCACGCAAGCTAAAATACGCTACAACGAGCTGCTTGGGCGACGAGAGATTTGCTGGACGGAAGCAACTCAATACACTGACTTGACGGACAGCGACGAGAATACGCTCTGGATTCGTTCTCTCAAAGCAGGGCTCAACAGCACTTTCCGCACATTCCTGTGCATTCTCGATTCCGATTTCACGCCTATTTACAACCCTTTGGTGGAATTTCTCCAAAACAAGGAGCCGTGGGATGGTGTGACGGACTATATTTCGCAAGTCTCGGGAATGGTTCACACCACTGCGCCCGAACTCTTTACGCTTTATTTCAAAAAATGGATTGTGGCGTCCATCGCTGCTATTTTGGATTCCAACGTGGTGAACCACACTATATTAACGTTCCTTGGCGAACAAGGTATTTACAAAACGACGTTTCTCAATCATCTCTTGCCTCCGGAACTTCAACGGTATTTCTACACCAAGGTCAACAGTGGTTATTTCACTAAGGATGACCAATTTACACTTGCCGAGTTCGCTTTTATCTGTCTCGAGGAGATAGATTCCATGCGCCCGTCGGAAGTCAACCAAATTAAGGCGATGGTGAGTGCTCCAAACATCAATGAACGAGCTGCTTACGCCCGCAACAAGAGTTTCCGTCCTCATGTAGCTTCTTTTTGTGCCACAGGCAATAATCGTTTTTTCCTCACGGACGACAGCGGAAACCGCCGTTGGTTGCCTTTCTACGTCAATCACATCGACGACCCCTTCCGTACCGTCCTTCCGTATGCCGGACTTTATGCCCAAGCGGTATCGCTCTATAGAAGCGGTTTTAGATATTGGTTCACCGATGCCGAAGTGCATGAACTCAATAATTATAACAAAGACTTCGAAGAGCCAAATATTGAGGAAGAACTGATTTGTCAATATTTCAGAACCCCAAATAAGGACGAAAAAGGCTCTTTTATGTCGGTTGCCGAAATCATGG
>JAVVPX010000101.1:0-7428 GCA_036655555.1 Bacteroidaceae bacterium
CTGTGCATAATCGGAAAGTAAAGTTTCTTTCTTCGTTTTTTGCTCTGCAATCTTAGTTTCTACATCTTTCAATGCATCTTTTTCTGCAGTTGCAATTTCTTCTTCTTTTTTATCTTTTTGCTGGTTATGTAACTCTTCTAATTGCTTATTTAGTGTTAATATCTCACTTTCAATAGGCTCCAGAGAAGTAGTACATTCTTTATCTTCGTTTTCAAGCACTTGTTTAACGAGCTTGTGGTCTACATTTACTACTAAATTATACATATCCGGCATTTCGCCATAGAAGTTCATTCCTGCTTGAATGCTTGCCATCTCTTTCATTCTACGCATATATTCACTTTGCGTAATAAGAATTGGACTGCTGTTTTCGCCTAAAGATTGTGCTTCTACATTGAATTCCACCTTCTTGAGTTCTACCAATTGACTTTTGAATACTGAAGATAATATTTCTCGCTTATTGGCTTCTAATGTTGTTTCTTTTTTATCTTCTTTTGCTATTAAATGGTCAATAACATCGCTGTCTACACGAGTAAAACGACTTTTTTCAAATTTCTGTTCGAGCATACTAATCATGGCAACATCTAATTGTCCGTCCATAACCAACACATCATAGCCCTTGTTTGTAGCAGCTTCAATGTAACTATATTGTTCTTCTAAATGGTTGGTATATAAATAAATAAGATTGCCGTCTTTGTCTGTTTGATTTTCTTTTATTAAAGTCTTGTATTCATCAAAAGTATAATATTTACTTTCTGTATCTTTCAACAAGGCAAATTTATTTGCCTTGTCGTAGAAGTCTTCTTGAGTAAGCATTCCATAATTGATAAATATCTTAACATCGTCCCATTTACTTTCAAATTCTTTACGGTCATTTTTGAAGATAGATTGCAAACGATCAGATACTTTCTTAGAAATATAGGTCGAAATCTTCTTCACATTAGAATCACTTTGTAAGTAAGAACGCGATACATTCAACGGAATATCCGGAGAATCAATTACACCGTGCAGCAGAGTTAAAAAATCGGGTACAATACCTTCTACTGAGTCCGTCACATATACCTGATTACTATATAATTGAATCTTGTTTTTGTTCACTTCCACATTATTTTTTATCTTAGGGAAGTAAAGAATTCCTGTGAGATGGAAAGGATAATCTACATTTAAGTGAATCCAAAACAAAGGATCGTCGGACATTGGGTATAAGTTGCGATAGAACTTCAAATAATCTTCATCGTTCAGTTCACTTGGCTTACGAGTCCATAGTGGATTGGTTTCGTTGATAATGTTGTCCTCTGCAGTTTCTACTTGCTTACCGTCTTTCCATTCTTTCTTCTTTCCAAAAACAACCGGAACAGGAAGAAATCTACAATATTTTGTCAATAGGGTAGATATACGAGCTTCTTCTAAGAATTCTTTGCAGTCATCATCAATATGAAGGATAATATCTGTTCCTCTATCAGTTTTTTCTGTGTCTTCTAAAGTAAATTCAGGACTTCCGTCGCAAATCCATCTCACAGCTTGAGCATCTTCTTTATAAGACTTAGTAATGATTTCCACCTTTTTAGCTACCATGAAAGCTGAGTAGAAACCTAATCCAAAATGACCTATAATGGCGTTTGCATCATCTTTATACTTTTCGAGGAAGTCATTAGCTCCCGAGAAAGCTATTTGATTGATATATTTATCAATTTCTTCGGCCGTAAGTCCAATACCTTTGTCTGAAATAGTGATTGTGTCTTTGCCTAGACTTACATTGACGGCTAAATCACCCAATTCACCTTTAAAATCGCCCATTGAAGCTAATGTTTTTAGTTTCTGAGTGGCATCTACAGCATTAGATACTAGTTCACGAAGAAATATTTCGTGATCGCTATACAAGAACTTTTTAATAATGGGAAAGATGTTTTCGGTCGTTACCCCTATATTTCCTTTTTGCATAATACGTTTATTTAAATAATTAATTAGTTGTTTCTTTATTATTTCAATAAGGACAAAAAAAATGCCAGATAAGTGCTTATCTGACATTTTGACTGAATAAATGTTTTTACTTAGCTTCTTCTTCAGAACTATTAGCTTCCACAGCTACCTTAAGAGCTTTTGATTCTGCGTCTAAAGTGACAGAAATGACATCACCGGCAGATAAAGTGGAGCTAATGACGAGTTCGGATAGATTATCTTCCAAATATGTTTGAATAGCGCGCTTTAATGGTCGTGCTCCAAGCTGAATATCATAGCCTTTAGTAGCAATAAAATTTTTGGCTTCATCTGTTATAATCATCTTATAACCAATAGCTTCAATTCTTTTGTGTAGTCCTATTAACTCAAGATCTACAATTTTTGTAATGGCTTCTAACGAGAGTTGGTCGAAGGTTATTATTTCGTCTACACGATTGATAAATTCAGGCGCGAACGATTTGTTTAAAGCTTTTTGTATTACCATTCGCGAGAACTCGTTGTCGTCCATACCTACTTGAGTATTGAAACCAACGCCTCGTCCAAAATCTTTAAGTTGTCGTGTTCCTATGTTGGAAGTCATTATCAGTACAGTATTCCTAAAGTCTACCGTTCTGCCATAACTGTCAGTCAATCGTCCTTCGTCCATCACTTGCAGAAGCAAATTGAATACGTCTGAGTGTGCTTTTTCTATTTCATCTAGCAAGATGATTGAGTATGGTTTACGACGTACCTTTTCGGTAAGTTGACCGCCTTCTTCGTAACCTACATATCCGGGAGGAGCTCCAACTAAGCGAGAAACGGTAAACTTCTCCATGTATTCACTCATATCAATTCGTATCAATGCATCCGAAGAACCGAACATATATTTAGCCAATTCCTTAGCTAAGTGAGTTTTACCTACTCCGGTAGGTCCTAAGAACATAAAAGTACCAATTGGCTTGTTCGGATCTTTTAGTCCTACACGACTTCTTTGAACAGCTTTAACTATCTTCTCTATAGCGGCATCTTGAGCTATTACCTTGCTTTTTAGGTCTTCTTTCATACCCATAAGTCTAACGCCTTCAGCCTGAGCCATCCGTTGTACGGGCACACCGGACATCATGGATACAACTTCCGCTATATCCTCTTCATCAACAGTTTGCCTATCATCTTTAATCTTTTCTTCCCACTCTTTTTTAAGTTCCTCCAATTGTGAGAGATATAACTGTTCCTTATCTCTAAAGCTAGCGGCTAACTCATAATTTTGAAGCTTAACAGCTTTGTTTTTAGCTAATTTAGTTTCGTCTATTAACTTCTCTTGCGCTTCTATTTCTTTAGGCACACTTATATTGGTGAGATGTATGCGCGACCCTGATTCATCAAGTGCGTCAATGGCTTTGTCAGGGAAGTTACGATCGGAAATATAACGTTCGGTAAGCTTTACACAGGCCTCTAAAGCAGCATCCGTATAAGTTACGTTATGATGGTCTTCGTATTTTTCTTTAATATTTCTCAATACTTGAAGAGTTTCGGCAGCCGTAGTAGCTTCTACCACCACTTTTTGGAAACGTCGTTCTAATGCTCCGTCCTTTTCAATGTTTTTTCTGTATTCGTCCAACGTTGTAGCACCTATGCATTGTATTTCACCTCTTGCTAAAGCGGGTTTCAGCATATTGGCAGCGTCCATTGAACCTGTTGCCGAACCTGCGCCTACAATAGTGTGAATTTCATCGATGAAAAGGATTATATTTGGATTCTTTTGCAATTCGTTCAGAATAGAACGAATACGTTCCTCAAATTGTCCTCGATATTTTGTACCTGCCACAACAGCTGTCATATCCAAAGCAACTACTCGTTTATCAAACAAGATACGAGATACTTTCTTTTGAACTATTCTAAGTGCAAGTCCCTCTACAATTGCGGATTTACCTACTCCGGGTTCACCTATTAATATAGGATTATTTTTTTTACGGCGACTTAATATTTGAGCTAAACGTTCTATTTCACGCTCCCTGCCAACAATGGGATCTAGTTTACCTTCTTCGGCAGCCTTTGTCATGTCTGAACCAAAATTATCCAATACCGGAGTGTCGTTAGCAGTCTTTTGATGAACAGATTGTTGAGTTTGCTGTGATTTTCCTGAAACATTATCATCCATTGGGCGAGACCTCATTTCTTCTTCCTCATCTTCTTCTTCGCTAAACCCAAGTCCTGAAGTTATATCCGGCTGCAAAGAAAGCTGTTCGTAGACCTTTTTGTAGCCAACGTCATGATTTCCCAAAATATGTGCGGGAAGATTCTCTTTCTCTTTCAATAAAGCTAATAGAATATGTTCCGTATCAGCAAGTGAGCTTTTTAGCAATCTAGCCTCTAACAATCCTATTTTCAATATTTTATAAGCTTCTACACTTAATGATATATCTCTATCATCTATGGTTGCATCTATCTCTTTATCGCGTAGTTTAGCTTCTATTTCCTGCTTAATTTCCCGCAAATTAACATTTAGTTTCGAAAGTACTTTAATCGCTTTTCCTTCGCCATCACGAAGCAATCCGAGAAACAAATGCTCCGGTCCTATATAGCTATTGTGTAGCCGATTAGCTTCTTCTTTACCATATATAATAATTTCGGATACTTTTTGTGAAAATTGATTATCCATAGCTTATTTATTGTTCTTTGCGTGATTCATTAATATATATTGTGTACGAGCGCAAAGATACGGATTAAAAATCTATATGATGCGCCTTTTAAAACTCTTAATAAAAGATTAACAAAAGACATGCCAAAATGAATAGTAGGAGAGGTGTCATCGTTCTTTTTACTGCATTATAGAAATTCGAGAAAGCTTTTCTTCTTAATCTTTAGAATTCAAAGCGACAATTTTTCAATTAATATTTTTGTATGTCATAAAAAAGCAGTAATTTAGCGTTGTTTTTAAAGAAACGCAGATGTATAATTAATATTCTTTTTTAAATGCTTGAACAAGACAGAATTATAAAGATTAATATCGAGGAGGAAATGAAGTCATCCTACATTGACTATTCAATGTCGGTAATTGTGGCACGTGCGCTTCCGGATGTTAGAGATGGATTTAAACCCGTTCATAGAAGAATCCTTTTCGGAATGATTGAGCTGGGAAATACTTCGGACAAACCTTATAAGAAATCCGCTAGAATTGTAGGTGAAGTACTAGGAAAGTACCATCCACACGGTGATTCTTCAGTATATGGTGCCATGGTAAGAATGGCACAGCAATGGGCTATGCGTTATCCTTTGGTCGATGGACAAGGTAACTTTGGTTCTGTCGATGGTGATAGTCCTGCAGCAATGCGTTACACAGAAGCACGCCTTAATAAGATAGGTGAAGAAATGATGCAGGATTTGTATAAAGAGACTGTTGATTTTCAAAATAACTTTGATGATACATTACAAGAGCCTTCTGTTATGCCAACTCGTATTCCTAACTTATTGGTAAACGGAGCTTCGGGTATTGCAGTGGGTATGGCTACCAATATGCCACCTCATAACCTTTCGGAAGTAGTAGATGCTTGTATTGCTTATCTAAACAATAAAGATATTGATGTTGAGGGACTTATGCATTATATCAAAGCTCCCGATTTCCCAACAGGAGGATATATTTACGGTATAAGTGGTGTTCGTGATGCATTTGAGACCGGACGTGGAAGGGTGATAATGAGAGCTAAAGCAAACATCGAAACCGAAAGTACTCACGATAAGATTATCGTAACCGAAATACCTTATAACGTAAATAAGGCGGAACTTATTAAAACCATTGCAGACTTAGTTTCCGATAAGAAATTAGAAGGAATTTCTAACGTCAACGATGAGTCAGACCGTGATGGTATGCGTATTGTGATTGATGTAAAAAGAGATGCTAACTCCAATGTAGTGCTCAATAAGTTGTTTAAAATGACAGCTTTGCAAACTTCATTCGGAGTTAACAATATTGCTTTGGTACACGGACGCCCAAAGACATTAAATCTAAGAGACCTAATCATGTATTTCGTAGAGCATCGCCACGATGTGGTTATTCGCCGTACGCAATATGACTTACGTAAAGCACAAGAACGTGCTCATATACTTGAAGGACTAATTATTGCATCCGATAATATTGATGAAGTAATCCACATTATTCGTGCAGCTAAAACTCCAAACGATGCTATTGCAGGATTAATATCACGCTTTAACTTAAGTGAGATTCAATCTCGCGCTATTGTAGAGATGCGTCTTCGTCAATTAACAGGTCTTCTTCAAGATCAACTTCATGCTGAATACGACGATGTTATGAAACAAATAGCATACTTTGAATCTATTCTTGCCGATGATGATATGTGTAAGAAGGTTATTGAAGAAGAATTATTGGAAGTAAAAGCTAAATATGGAGATGCTCGTCGTTCCGAAATAGTTTATTCATCCGAAGAATTTAATCCGGAAGACTTTTATTCCGATGACCAAATGATTATAACTATTTCTCACATGGGATATATTAAACGTACACCTTTAACTGAATTCCGTTCTCAAAATAGAGGTGGTGTAGGTTCTAAGGGTAGCGAAACAAGAGACGCAGACTTTGTAGAATATATCTATCCTGCCACCATGCACAATACTATAATGTTCTTTACACAAAAAGGAAAGTGCTATTGGTTAAAGGTTTATGAAATTCCTGAAGGAGCAAAAAATACAAAGGGACGAGCTATTCAAAATCTATTGAATATCGATTCCGATGATGCAGTAAATGCTTTTGTTCGTGTGAAGAATCTTACAGACGAAGAATTTATCAAGAGTCATTATCTACTCTTCTGTACCAAAAATGGTGTGATAAAGAAGACTTGTCTAGAGCAATATTCTCGTCCACGTCAGAATGGAGTAAACGCAATTACTATTCGTGAAGACGATAAAGTAATAGAAGTTCGCATGACAAACGGTGATAATGAAATACTTATAGCCAACCGTAATGGACGTGCTATCAGATTCCACGAAAGTGCAGTCCGTCAAATGGGACGTACAGCAACCGGAGTAAGAGGAATGAGCTTAGATAAAGAAGATGACGAAGTAATAGGAATGGTTTGCATCACTGACCCGGAAACAGAATCCATTATGGTAGTTTCGGAACAAGGTTTTGGAAAACGTTCAGATATTGAAGATTATCGTAAGACAAATCGTGGTGGTAAGGGAGTTAAAACATTAAATATCACAGAAAAGACGGGTAAATTAGTAGCTATCAAGTCTGTTACCGACGACAATGATTTGATGATTATCAACAAGTCAGGTATAACCATTCGTTTAAAAGTTTCTGATGCTAGAATAATGGGGCGTGCAACTCAAGGAGTTAAACTCATCAATCTTGAGAAGAGAAATGACCAAATAGGCTCTGTCTGTAAAGTTACTTCAGAAGTAGAGGAAATAGAGACTTTAGAAGATATCGAAATTATCGATACAGAAATGGTAGATATTGATGAAGTAATGGATAAT
>JAVVPX010000102.1:0-7094 GCA_036655555.1 Bacteroidaceae bacterium
TGAGCAGCCACAGAGTCATCTGTTGGTTGTACAAAATCATCGTGTTGGGTAGATACCACGATGGTATCTATACGAACAGGTTTGCCATTGTCGTCGTATTCAATAGTTACTTGGCTTTTTGCATCAGGGCGAAGATAAGTCATCTCTTTCTCTTCTCTTCTTATTTCTGCCAATGCAAGTAGAATTTTATGCGCAAGGTCTAGCGAGAGAGGCATATAGTTCTCAGTCTCGTTAGTAGCATAACCAAACATCATTCCTTGGTCGCCTGCTCCTTGGTTCATTGGGTCTTCTCTTTCCACACCGCGGTTAATGTCCGCACTTTGTTCGTGGATAGCAGAAAACACACCGCAAGAGTTGCTTTCAAACATATACTCGCCTTTGGTGTAACCTATTTTACGGATTACTTTACGAGCGATGTCTTGCAAGTCAACATACGCTTCAGATTTCACTTCTCCAGCAAGTACCACCTGACCGGTAGTTACTAAGGTTTCGCAAGCTACTTTAGAGGTTGGATCATAAGCCAACAACTCGTCAAGTACAGCATCCGATATTTGATCGGCTACTTTGTCGGGGTGTCCTTCAGACACCGATTCGGACGTGAATAAATATCCCATGATAATGAGTTATTAATAAATTAATAAATAATGATAACGAGATGAAGTGAATAGGGCTGAGTAATTAGCAACACGCTGAAGAGGGAATATCCTTTTAGCATTTTTTATAGTGGTTGCAAGCTGCCCAAATCTTTCCACATTCATATCGTCCGCAAAGGTATAAACTATTTCGCTGATATAGAACTGTTCTATTGAATATTTTATTGTTTTTTATAGAAGAAGTATCAAACGCAAATGGTTAATATCTTGAAATCGTGACAGATAAGTATCTCTATAATGATTCGAGTAGTCTTTTGAGCACTACTTGAGCCGAAATTTCACGATTGGCAGCTTCGGGGATGACAATAGATTGCGGGCTTTCGATAACATCGTCCGTTACAATCATATTCCTTCTTACCGGCAGACAGTGCATGAAATAGGCATTGTTGGTTGCCTCCATGTGTTTAGTGCTTACTGTCCATGAGTTGTCTTTACTTAATATCTGTCCGTAGTTATCGCCCGAATAGGCAGCCCAATTCTTTGCGTAGATGAAGTCTGCTCCTTCAAAAGCTTTCATTTGGTCGTATTCTACTTGTGCGTTGCCTACAAATTGAGGGGCTAACTCATAACCTTTGGGTTGAGTAATCACAAATTCGTAGTCGGTGGCGTTCATCCATTCGGCAAAAGAGTTTGGTACGGCTTGCGGAAGTGGACGAGGATGTGGAGCCCAAGTCATCACTACTTTAGGACGAGCTGTTTTCTTATATTCTTCGATGGTGATGAGGTCGGCAAAGCTTTGCAAGGGGTGACGAGTAGCAGCTTCCATAGAGAAGACCGGACGACCGGAATGTTGGATAAATTGGTTGATGATAACTTCATTATAGTCATCTTCTTTACTTTCGAAACGAGCGAAAGAACGTACGCCGATGATGTCGCAATAGCAACCCATCACAGGAATTGCTTCGAGCATGTGTTCCGGCTTGTCTCCGTCCATTATCACTCCTCGTTCGGTTTCCAACTTCCACGCACCTTGATTAATATCGAGTACCATTACGTTCATTCCGAGATTCATCGCTGCCTTTTGGGTACTTAATCTGGTACGCAAACTAGAGTTGAAGAATATCATCATCAAAGTCTTATTCTTACCCATTTCAGAGAAACGGAAACGATCTTTCTTTATTTCGAATGCTTCTTTCAAGGCTACTTGCAAGTTACCAAGGTCGTGCACGTTAGTGAATTGTTTCATTGTTCTTATCTATTTTATTAATTTCGTTCTAGATTATCGACGTATTTGTCCGTCTCCTTTAATTATCCATTTGTAGGAAGTTAATTCTTCGAGTCCCATCGGACCGCGAGCATGAAGTTTCTGTGTGCTGATGCCAATCTCTGCTCCGAGTCCAAATTGCGCTCCATCGGTGAAGGCTGTCGATACATTGTTGTACACGCAAGCTGCGTCTACCTTTTTAATAAACATCTCTGAGGCTTCTTTGTTTTCCGTAACGATACATTCGCTATGTTTGGAACCGTTGAGCCGGATATGTTCCAACGCTTCTGCTAATGAACTTACCGTTTTAATTGCCATCGTGTAGGATAAAAATTCCGTGCCGAAACTCTCAGCAGTTGCCGGTAAAAGCAAATTGTTTGGATAGTATCCTTTTAATGCTTGATAGGCTTGTGGGTCGGCGTAAATAAGTACGTTACTATCTTGTAACTGTTTGCATAGCGCAGGTAAGTCGCTCAATCGTTCTTGGTGTATAATCACGCAATCTAAAGCATTGCATACGCTCACTCTGCGAGTCTTAGCGTTATTTATTATATTTGCTCCTTTCTCAACATCTCCATCTTTATCAAAATAAGTATGACAGATGCCTGCTCCGGTTTCTATCACCGGTATGCGAGCGTGTTCGCGTACAAAGTTTATTAAATTGCTGCTTCCTCTGGGAATAAGTAAGTCTACATAGCCTACTGCGTTCAATAATTCGGTGGTTGCTTCTCTGTCGGCAGGAAGTAATTCCACAACGTGCGTATCTATTCCAAAGTTTTTCAGTACCGAATGAATAACACTTACGATAGCCCGATTGGAAAAGTCTGCATCGCTTCCTCCTTTGAGAATACAGGCATTCCCGGATTTTAGACAGAGAGCAAACACGTCGAAACTTACGTTGGGACGGGCTTCGTAGATGATGCCGATAGTACCAAATGGAACACTTATTCGGGTAAGGTCCATTCCATTGGGACGGACTTCGTGCCTTAAAACTCTATTCAAAGGAGAGGGGAGGGTAGCCACGTTACGAGTATCGGCAGCAATGCCAACGAGACGTTCAGTGGTAAGTTTCAAACGGTCGTACTTAGGATTTTCTTTGTCCATTCGAGCCAAATCTTTGGCGTTCTCACTCAATATAAAAGGAGTTTCGGAAATAGCAGCTTGGGCAACGGCATCGAGTATTTCATTTACTTTAGTGTCTTCCAGCAAAGCCAACGAACGACTTGCTGTTTGCACAGCTTCAAATGTAGGGAGCAAATTCATATTCATCATTATTATAAGGACAGCAATATTCGCCAAAATAGTTGAGCTACGCAAATAAAAAGGATAATAAATTAAGAAATAAACTGTTCTTCAGCGAAACAAACTCATCAAAAGTTGTTATATTTGTGAATCAAGTATCCCTTAATACTAAACATTATGACAACGAAGAAAGAAGATTCATTAGTAAAAGTGTTCGGAGGCACTCCTTGGGAGGCAGAACTAGTTAAAGGGTTGTTAGAATCGAACGAAATCCTTTCTATGTTGAAAGACGACACCTTAAGTAGCGTCACTTCTCCATACGCAGGTTTCGGCGGAGTGATGGAAGTACTCGTGAATGAAGATGACTATGAACTTGCGAAGAAGATTTTGGACGAGAGAGACGCTAAGGGCTAGTTTATTTTTCAACGCTATTTTAGATGTAGATACTCTATTCCATAGATATTCTCTCGACTTTTATCGGTTCGTTTAAGAAAATGGAAGCAGATTCAGCGAATTTACTTTCCGATTCAGTAGTGAAGAACTTGCAAAGTCCTCCTTTGGTACATCGCTCGTTCATCTCAGGATGGCGGGCGAGATATTCTTTTAGACTTTTAGCTACATATTCTCCTTGCGAAACGATTGCGATACCATCGGGAAGGAAGTGTTTTATCTTTGGTGCGAGAAGTGGGAAGTGAGTACAGCCTAAGATAATAGTATCAATCTTATTATCTTTATATAAAAGGTTGTCGATGTATTGCTTCACAAAATAATCGGCTCCGAGAGTGTGGTATTCGTTGTTCTCAACCAAAGGTACCCACATAGGACAGGCTTCGGCACTGACTTCAATATCGGGGTAGAGTTTGTGTATCTCCAATGGATAAGACTCCGACTTTACCGTTCCGGTAGTTGCCAATACTCCTACATGTCGGCTTTGAGTAATAGAACTTATACACTCTACCGTTGGACGTATCACTCCGAGCACTCTACGTTGTGGATCAATACCGGGGAGGTCATTCATTTGTATACTTCTTAATGCCTTTGCCGAAGCGGTATTACAAGCTAATATCACTAATTGGCAACCCATTTCAAATAGTTTATTTACTGCTTGCAAGGTAAACTCGTAGACTACTTCAAACGAGCGTGTGCCGTAAGGAGTGCGGGCATTGTCTCCTAAATAAATATAATCGTATTCCGGCATGAGTTGCTTAATCTTACTAAGAATAGTTAGACCTCCATATCCGGAATCAAATACTCCGATAGGTCCCGGTGCGCTCGATAGTTGATTGTTCATTGTTCTTTTGAAAAGGATGAGGGTTGTTATTAAACAACTAAGGGTACCTTTAATAAAAGTACCCTTAGTTTTGTGAAGATAGGTATCTTCCGAAAGTAAAATACAGGATATCTTATTTGATACCTAATTTAGTTTTTACAAGCGGAGTTACGTCAATACTTTGTTTGTCGTTAACAAAAGGAATTGGAGTTCTGCTTAAGTCAAAGATGTAGATAAATCCACCTTCTGTGCCAACAGCCTTTACTGCGTCTTCAGCTTTTTTGAAGATAGGAGCAGTCATGTCTTGTTGAGCTTTTTGCATATTTTGTTGAACTTCTTGTTCAAATTGTTGACCTCTTTCCATTAAGTCTTGTAATTCTTTTTGTCTTCTTTCTGCGATATTCTTAGGAAGAGAGTCTTGTTGTTGCATAAACTCTTGATATTTTTTTTGGAATTCGTCTGAAGCTCTTTTAACTTCCTCGCTGTATTTCTTTTGGAGATTTTGCAAATCTGTCATAGCTTTGGTGTATTCCGGCATTGTCTCGATAACTTTGTAAGATTCAACATGACCAAACTTTAATGTTTGTGCAAAAACGCTCATTGGAAGGACGAGCAGTAATAGTAAAGCAAATTTTTTAAGCATAGTTCTATTATTTATTAATGATTACGTGGTTAATTGCGGATGCAAATTTATACAATTAATTTGAATATCCTAATTTTGTGAGTACATCATTGCTGATGTCTATCCGTGGAGAAGCGTAAATAATGCTTGAAGCGGAGGCTCTGTCTACAATTACTGAGTATCCTTTTGTGTCAGCTATATCTTTTACCGCATTATAAATCTCATCTTGAATAGGTTTTACTAAACTTTCACGTTTCTTGAATAATTCTCCTTCGGGTCCGAAGTACGTGCGCTTGAGTTCGCCTGCTTCTTTTTCTTTAGCTACGATAGCTTCTTCTTTTTTTGTCTTTTGTTCGGCAGAGAGAAAAACAGCTTCCGATTGATAATTCTTATACAGCGTTTGAGCTTCTTTAGAGACAGCTTCCACTTCGCTTTGCCATCTTTTAGAAGCTTGGTTAAGTTGTTCGTTGGCTCTCTCATAAGCCGGGATGTTCTTTAATATGTATTCCATATCTATCAGCGCAAACTTTTGTGCGTTTGCTGCGAATGCGAATGCAAAGAACAGCAGGGATAAAACGATTGACTTTTTCATAATCTTGGTTTTAAATTAGATACTTAAAATTCTTGTCCGAGAATGAAGTGGATTTGACTTCCACCTTTATCTTTACTTCCTAATACTTTATCGAATCCATAAGCCCAGTCGATACCCATCATACCAATCATTGGCAAGAAGATACGTACACCTACACCGGCAGAACGTTTCATATCGAACGGATTAAAGTTTTTTGCTTCGGTCCAAGCATTACCTGCTTCTAAAAAACTTAACGCATAGATACTGGTAGAAGTTTCTAACATCAGCGGGTATCTAAGTTCCAAAGCAAAACGGGTATAAGCATATCCCTTTGTATTTGAGTATGGAGTTAAACTTCCGTTCTCGTATCCGCGTAGGGCAATTGTTTCGGTAGCATAGCTATTTGAATAACCTGTCATACCATCACCTCCCACCTCAAAGGTCTCGAAAGGAGATTTTTTATATTTGTTGTAGTGTCCTAAAATACCAAACTCCACACGAGTCATTAACACCGGGCATTTCTTTCCACCACTAAAGGCAGTATAAGTCTTAGACTTGAACTTCCATTTGTGATACTCTACCCATTTGTGCATCTTGTTAACGTCTTCTTGCTTGTTGAGATTATATTTTGAATAATCTACTCCATCGAACAGAGAGTAAGGAGGAGTCAACTGTGCAGATAGCGAAAATTCGGAACCTTTACGTGGGTAGATAGGATTGTCGACAGAACTACGGGCTAAAGTTAAGTTGAGGCTGAAATTATTACAGCTACCGTTTGTTACGGGGAAGTATTTCCAATCTCTTAATACGTATCTTTGGAAAGATAGTTCTGCGGATAAGGTGAAGTAGTCATCCGGCCAATTCAAACGTTTACCCCAACCTACCGATACTCCGTACATTTTCACGTTTTTGTCTGTGTCGTAGTAGCGTTCGTAACTATTGTTGTTGCCATAGTTATAACTTCCGTAACCGCTATAACCACCATACATACTATTGTTGTAGTTATCCATCATACCGGAGTTGTAATAGTTGTCGCTTACATCGGTTTGCATAGAGAAAAAAGTAGATACCGAAAGAGAATTAGGACGTTTGCCACCGAACCAAGGGTCAAAGAACGACAAGCTATACGATTGATAGTATTGTCCGTTAGTTTGCCCGCTAATAGTTAATGTTTGTCCGTCTCCTTGAGGTAAGATTCCTCTATAATTATCGTTCTTATGAAACAAATTCTTCATCGAAAAGTTTGTGAACTTCAAGCTTAATTTACCGATAACACCTGTTTGTCCCCAACCTGCCGAGAATTCGATTTGGTCGTTAGCTTTCGATTCCAGATTATATACGATGTCTACCGTTCCATTCACTTGGTCGGGTTCCGGTTTCACGTCTATTGTCTCGGGATTGAAATGTCCCATTTGAGCTATCTCACGGTAAGAACGCTCTAAAGCGTCTTTACTGAACAATTCCCCCGGTCGGGTACGTAATTCTCGACGAACCACATTCTCGTATAGTCTATCGTTACCATTGATTTTTAC
>JAVVPX010000103.1:0-6769 GCA_036655555.1 Bacteroidaceae bacterium
GCTTCCGAGGTAGAGGTGCTTACATTTAAAAAGTCTGAACTAGCGTCTCTTCATGGTGCTACTTTGGATAGCTTAAAATCGTATAAGAAGAAGTTAGTTAATGTCTCAAATGTAACTACTATAACAACAAAGGTTGTGGATACATTATATGTTAAAGCTAAATATAAAGACAGTACTAAATATTTTATATTTTCAGATAATTTTATATCTTTGCATGGAGAAGATATAGGTGATTCATACAAGATTGATTATTCCTATATTGGGAAATACGACATTATAAGAGAGGATATAAGAAAGAGATTCCTAGGATTTTTATGGAGGACTAAGAAAATAAAGACTAAAAAACTTACGGTTATATCATTAAACCCTAAAGAGAAAGTAGAAAATATCTTAACTATTGATTTAAAATGAGTTTATCTGAAACACTTTTAAGAGATGCCATAGCAAAAAAGGCTTGCATAGAAAGAACTAGCACATGGGATAAGAATTGGGATTCCAAAGCACTAGTAACGTATTACAAAGCTAATCCGAATTGGTGTTTGAAGAACAGGTTCCCTTCTCTTGCTATCCTTGAACAATACTTTTTGACAGAAGAGGTCTACAAGATGGGAGTATTTATAAGTAAATCTATAGCAATGAGGATTACTGAACCTTGCTATATTTTTAATAATTGTAAGGCTGGGATAGTATGCAGTACTATCTCAACGGTATATTTTGGGCTATCTAGTAAAGCTAAGATAATAGTGGATTCAGAGGGAGATTTAAGGATTGACTACTATGATAATACCCAAATAGAGATTGAAACAAAAGGGACGGGCAAATGTACTATATATCAATATGGGCCAATTGCCCCTATTATAATTGGAAAGAATATAAGAATAAAAGATAGGCGTAAAGAGAAATGAGAAATTGCGATATTAAGATAATTATAGATAATGCTAATACAATTAGCTTGGTAAATGATTATAATATTCATTTACTTGAGTCTCCAGCCACAATAGTTGCTCCTATTAGGGATTACGATATACAATCTTATCCTGAAACTGCTAAAGCAGAGATTGATACTAGGACGGTATTAAAGCCATTTGATTATAGGTTGCTTTTAGGGTGCTCTACTAATATAGAAAATATAAATCAGAAAATACAATCTCTATTTAATATGTTATTTTCTCATAACGGGACTGATGTTATGGGAGCAAAAGAAATAGAGATTATTAATGAATACAAGGGTATAAAAATGAAAGGATACGTAAAACAATGGGATGGAAAAACAACTACTATTAACGAACCTTATTCATTTTATTCTTTTGAGCTCATACTTTACGTAAACGACCCTAATACATTATTATCTTATGTTGCACCTATATAATGAAAACGGAATAATAATTCGAGATATTCACAAATACCAATCAAATGAGGTTGATATGGGGGAATATTCTATTAACTGTGATGTGACTATACCGGGAACGGCATCCTTCCACCCTGAATGGTATTTATCAGATGGATTTAATATATTTAATCTTGGAATACGTAAACCTACAGGGAAAAAAACCACGGATAGCTTGTCTACGGTCTATTCACTTGTATTTAAGCACGAAAGAGAAAATCTAAAAAGATATACCTATATGGATTTTATAGAATTAGGTTCTGGTAATCAGCAACCTAATTCTAGCATTGTCCCTATCCGAGCAACTCTTACAGAATTTGTACATAGACTTAATATTAATTTAAGTTTCTATATGGGGAGTAGATGGAAAGTATATCTACCTACTGGATACATAGAAAGTGGAAATGTTGTAATATATAATTTCGATAATGCCTCTCTTTGGGACGTTTTGGTTAAAACATATGAATTATATAAAGTTAGATGGGATATAGTAAGTACTTCCGCTCAATTAGAAATACATATAGCTAATAAACAGAAAGAAATAGAATATGTTTTTGAATATGGGGCAGAAAAAGGATTAATTAGTATAGAAAGAGCAAATCCACTAGATAGAATAATTACTCGTTTACGTGGTAAAGGTTCTGAAACTAATATGCCACAAAGGTATTTTAAGACGGCTAGTTCTCATTATCCCGGAGATCCTGACGCAAATAATAGCCTTCAAGCAATGCATTTTAAGAATATTATGCCTAAATGTTATAGGGATTATGTGCGTGGATATAATGCTGGGACAGGTACGGGTAGTTGGGCTTTCGATAAGGGAGTGGCGGATAAAATAAATAATCGTCCTATCTCTCCGGTAGATTATGCTTTATCGAATATGGAGGGCTTATGGGGAGTGAGTTACGGTACATTAGCTCCAAACGAAGAAATATACCCTACGATACAAGAAGCTACTAGGGGTAATATAGGACGGGTTGATGAAATTATAGCTATAGAAGAGGTGCTTGTAGATTCACCGTCAGAAGGTGGTACAGCAGGAGGAACTTCTAGGCCTAAGAAAATTCTTCTTACTGATTTGAAATATAAGGGAGTGTCAGAGAATGGTACAATATATACTAAAACAGAAAAGACAGAAGATATAATAATTGACAATGCTGTAAATAAAATAATTTCCGAGTTCTCAATGGGGGCCGTATCTACATACGGAGACACTACCCCCTATATAGTCCCTATAGAAGGCAGCAATGTTGTAAGTGTATCTTTAATTATTAAGTTAATAGATTCAGCTACAGGGAAAGATTATACTTCATGGACTTATAGTAATAAAGCTTCGGCTAAATTAAATTGGGAGAATGTGCCTGTTGGCAAATATTATATACAGATAAACCTATCATGGTCTGCTGATAAAGTTATATGGATTGAACCCGGTCCTCCATTCCCCCCAAATAGCGGACAAGGTCAATTAGTACATATCCCTACCGAATTAAGGCTAGAGATATGTCCGTCTAGCTATATTATTTATGGTTCGGAAGCTAACAAGGTTGGATATCAGCCTAAGTTTAGCGTATGGATAAAAGACCCTTGGGGAGTTCCAAAAACTCCTAGTGAAACCGATGACCAATATACACTTAGAGTATGGAGAGATTTAGCTACATCCTCTGATGATGGAGAAATTACCATGATGTTTTCTGATGGATTACTAGCCGGAGAGGATTATGAGTTTATGGTATTAGGTAAAAGGAATGACCAAGATGAGATTGTTGCGGTTAATATATATAGGGATGAGACTAAGATTTATAACGGTCAAAAATCATTCTGGAGGATTGAATTAGCTAAGTCAGAAGCAGAGTTAAAAGCTTCCAACAAATACTTGCCTAATACAATAATAAATGCTAAACCGGGTGACCATTTTTTCTTTATTCATATTCAAATGCCATATCAACCGTATGTATATGATGCAGAAAACAGAGTTCAAGCATGGCTAGATGAAGAGTTAGCTAAGAAAGACGAGGAATTCCCTACATTTAATATTATTCCTTCCAGAATATTCTGTGCTAGTTTTAATGAAGCAGGTTCTATTTCCGCAGGTTCTAGGATAAGGATACGTAATACCGAACTTATAGGCTCTTCGTATACCACTCTTAATATACAGTCTGTAACTAAAAATTATATCAAAGATAGGATTAATCCCGATTGGGGGATTACTGCTACCGATGAGATAATCGTATCAGGGAATCCTATTTCTCTACTTAAAGGGACTATAGATAAGTTATCTAGCAATGTATACTCCAATAGAGAAGCTGTTGCACAAGCTATAAAAGCGTTACAATCTTCTTTTTTAAGGAAAGACGGGGTTGCTGATACTACTTATTCTCCAACTATATTCAAAGAATCTGTAGTAATAGGTGACGATGGTATAAGAGATGATGGTTTTGAATTAGGTGATTTAACAGGGAAAGGGGCAGCTATTTACACCGACGGGAACGGGAATCGTGTCCTTGAGACAGATATTGTAGTAGCTAGAAAAAAAATAAGGTTTAATGAGGTAGAGATAAATCAAGTTACTTATTCTGGTGGTAAACAAGTATTTTCTGCGGCTGGGATGATTGTGTCTGGAGTAGATACAGTAGCTGGAGGAAAAAGACTTTATTTTGATACGAAATCATCCTCTATTGTGAATAAATTTAAGTTGGGGGATGGTGCTTTTTGCCAGAGATTTATTGAAAGTGGAGTAAAATACTATTGGGCTAGGGTTATAGGTATTGGGTCTAATTTTATTGACATAAGTACTACAGACAAAGATGGGGAGGTAAACCCTACCCCCGGAGATAATGTAGCTCAATTGGGCAATAAAACAGATAAATCTAGACAAGCTGCTTTTATTATTGATGTGGTAAGAGATGGTGGTGGCCTTGTTCAATGGTATGATGATATTACTGATTTTACGCTTAATTTAAAAGATAGCGTAAGCATAGGTAGAATAGGTGGGAAGACATGGTTAAAGCTCTTCGGTAATATGTACGTTGGGGATAGGGACAAGAAGAATTTTATTGATTTTGATGGTACTAATATTACTTTTAAGGGTAATGTTTCTATACTAGGTGGTGATGCTAGAAAAGAATTAGATAATGTTGATAGTAAAACTAAAGAAGCTTTATTAGCTATTAGGACAGAGGAAGAGAGTAGGATAGCGGCTATTGTAGAGGTAAATAAAGGAATGGATGAACTCCAAAATCAGATTGATGGAGTTGTAGAAAATTGGGCTTATACTTATGAACCTACTCTTACGAATTATCCTGCTAATGAATGGGTGACATTGCAGCTTAAGCTTGCTCATATAAATGATACATTTACATCAATATCTCAATTTCCTGCTCCCGATGCAGGTAAAGCATGGCGATGGGTAGAGAGCCCAACAGGTACATTTCTCTGGACGCCTATTGCTGATAGCGATGCTGTAAAAGCTTTATTAGATGCCGCAAAGGCGATGGCTATGGCAGACGGTAAGAGTAGTACATTTATAGTTCAGCCTAAAAAATATAAGATTGGGGATACTTGGATATTAGATGCGGATACGATTGTAAACTCTATTTCCTACAAAAAAGGAGATATGCTTACATCTAGTGCGGATAGTGAGACGTATATACAAGCTCATTGGAGTAAACAAATTAGATACACGGATGATACTTTAGCTATTCAGGCTAAAGCATCAGCCGATGCTGCACAGTCTTCTGCTGATACTGCATCTACATTAGTTGGAGACCTAAACAGATACGTAGATGGAGCGTTCCAGGATGGAATGATAGATTCTGCCGAGGCTAAAGCTATAGAGAAATACATAAACGCTATAAATGAGACAAAATTATCCGTAGATGCTACTTATACTACTCTTTATTCCAATGTCCTTTTATCCGGTATCCCTAAAGATAATTTAGCGAATGCTAAGGCTACGTTTAATACGACAACTACTAATCTACTAAGCTCAATCAATAATGCAATATTAGACGGTCTTACTACCGATGCAGAGAAAGCAGACGTAGACGCTAAGTATAATTTATTCAATACTGCATACGCTAGTTTATCTACTAGAATAACAGAAGCTAATACGGCTATAGAACAAGTGCTAAAGGGTTTTTCCGATGCTGCACAGTCTTCTGCTGATAGCTTAAAATATCTATCGGATGCAATGGTAAAAGGGTCGTTCGGTATTTACGGTGGGGTAGCTTTAGGGCAAGTAGTGGGAGTGACAGATGTTGGCCAAGCTGGAGACATTACTAAGGTTCAATCTTTCATGAGCGGTATAGTCGCTAATAGGGTTTATTTTGGAGCTGACCAACAGAATGCTTACAATAAGTGTGTAACTTTTGCTGACCAAACAGACCCTGCTATTTTACCACTAGATGATAGGCCTTCTTTTTGCGTATATCGGAATAAGGTAGATGGGAAGATTAGAGTTTATATTAAGGAGATTGATATAGCATTGTTAAATACAGCATCTGTTGTTCATACACATGAAAATCAACTTCTTCGCCCATTAACTTTTGCCATCCCAAAAAACGCTCCAGCAGGGTTAGTCACAGGAGAATTTGGATTATTTGGTAATCCCGGTAAAAATGTAGATTTATCTATTCTTAGTAAGATAAGATATGATTCCACAACAGATGCGTTAGTTTTTGACTGTGGAATAGCTTCTTTAAAATTTCTCTCCGCAAGAGGTACTGACCCAACTGCTGGTTCAGGAGGTGGTGGATTAGATATAGGAGCAATGTGGATAGAGCTAGATGGTAATGCTACCAATAAGATAATTGGATTAAGTAGACTTCCTATAATACCATACTCTAAAATATCAGGTACGCCAAATATACCAGCATGGGCTTTGCAAACTAACAAACCAAATTACACATGGAACGAACTAGGTAGTAAACCTACAGAATTTACTCCATCTGCACACAGTCATACAATCGCAAATATTACCTCTCTACAATCAGCATTGGACGGAAAACAAGCAGCAGGGAGTTATGCACTTTCTAGCTCGTTAAATGATTATCTGCCCATTAGTGGTGGAACATTAACGGGAGCACTTAATATTAATGGTAACAGAGTTCTCCATAGTGGAAACTATAATAATTACGCCTATAGGAAAATAGGAGGATTTTATAATTCAACAGGCCCGGAAAAGCCTAATTACTTCGCTACTCCCGGTCTTTATTTACAAATGCTCGGTTCAAGTCAAACAGGGATGCCAGCACGTTATGTTGATGCTTTAATTATCAACTCATATATCTCGGACGTGCCTTGGTGTAATGCCTTGATGTTTCCTAAAGATGGTACAGCACGATGTTTCATTGTAGCACAAAATCCGAATAACACCGATTGGGG
>JAVVPX010000104.1:0-6737 GCA_036655555.1 Bacteroidaceae bacterium
CTTAAAAAAAACGAAATAATCATGAAGAAAATATTAGGATTAGATTTAGGAACTAATAGTATTGGGTGGGCAGTTGTAAATTCAGAGCAGAATGGACAGAACAATAAAATGTCAATAGAAATGTCCGGAAGTAGAATTATTCCAATGGATGCTGCTACATTGAATGACTTCGACAGAGGCATTTCTAAATCTCCAACTTCGGAGAGAACGACATTTAGAAGCATTCGGCGACTTCGTGAACGTAGTTTGTTGCGTCGAGAAAGATTACATAAAGTACTTCATCTTCTTGGATTCCTTCCGGAACATTATACTAGTGAGATTGATTTTGAAAAACATTCCGGACAGTTCAAGGCTAATATGGAACCTAAACTTGCTTGGAGAAAGAAAGATATAGAGCAATGCGAGTTTCTCTTTCAAGATTCCTTTTCGGATATGTTAGCGGATTTTACCATACATCAACCCGAATTGATAAAAGGTGATAAAAAAGTACCTTATGATTGGACTATTTATTATCTCCGGAAGAAAGCTTTGAGCGAAAAAATATCTAAAGAAGAATTGGCATGGATTCTTTTGAACTTTAATCAAAAGCGCGGATACAACCAGCTGCGTGACGAAGAGGAGGAAGAATCTACCAAAAAGTTAAAAGAGTATTATTCGTTAAAAGTTGTTCGTGTTGAATCTACCGATGAGAAGAAAAAAGAAGAGATATGGTATAATGTTCATTTAGAAAACGGATGGATTTATCGTAGAACTAGTTTGGTACCTCTGAATTGGGAGGGGATGACTAAGGAATTTATTGTAACTACTGATTTGGATAAAGATGGTACTCCTAAATTAGATGAAAATGGAGAAATAAAGCGTTCTTTCAGTATTCCAAAAGAAGACGATTGGACACTGATAAAAAAGAAAACAGAAGATGATATCCTTAAAAGTCATAAAACAATAGGAGCCTACATCTATGATGCTTTGTTGCGAAATCCTAACCAAAAAATAAAAGGGCAATTGATTAGAACTATAGAACGAAAATATTATAAAGAAGAATTACGTGCTATTTTACTTAAACAAATCTCTTTTCATCAGGAACTTCAAGATAGGAGCTTGTACGAAAAATGCGTAGAGACATTATACCCAAGCAATGAAGCTCATAAAAGGAATATAGTCAATCGTGACTTTTCTTATTTGTTCATAGACGATATTTTGTTTTATCAAAGACCATTGAAAAGTAAGAAATCGTTGATAGACAACTGCTCTTACGAAGAGAATCAATATGTAGATAAGAAAACAGGAGAAATAAAACTCGATCCTATTAAATGTATAGCGAAGTCGCATCCTCTTTTTCAAGAGTTCCGTTTGTGGCACTTCATCTCTTCTATTCGCATTTATCAGAGAGAAAAGGAGATAAACGAGAAACGATTAACAGATATAGATGTAACTAAAGATTTTCTTCACACAGAAGAAGATTATGTTGCTTTGTATAATTGGTTGAACAGTCGGAAAGAGATAGGTCAAAAAGATTTTCTAAATAATCCCGCATTTGGTATTAAGAAAGTTGCCAGTCAATATCGCTGGAATTATGTAGAAGATAAAATTTACCCTTGTAATGAAACTAGAAGTGCAATATTAACACGTTTAGCAAAGGCAAAAATAGCGGCGGATTTTTTATCTAGGGATGTGGAAGAAAGATTGTGGCATCTTTTATATTCGGTAAATGATAAAGAAGAGTTGGGTAAGGCATTGGATAAGTTTGCGAGTTTATACGGTTTAGGAAATATATTTGTAGAAGCGTTTAAAACTTTTCCACATTTCAAGAATGAATATGGTGCTTATTCAGCAAAGGCAATAAAGAAACTTTTACCATTGATGAGAAAAGGTAGTTATTGGGATGAGACTGCTATTGATAATAAGACGAAAGAACGTATAGAGAAAATAATAACCGGAGAGTATGATGAGAATATTCGTAACCAAGTAAGAGAGAAAAGTATAAATCTTTTAAGTATCGATGATTTCAAAGGATTGCCATTATGGCTTGCTTGCTATGTGGTATATGACAGACATTCTGAAAATAAGGAAGCAAGAAAGTGGGAAACCCCTGAGGATATAGATTTGTATTTGAAAACGTTTAAACAACATTCAATGCGCAATCCAATAGTGGAACAGGTTATTTTAGAAACATTGCGTACGGTGCGTGATATATGGAAAAAGGCGGGGCAAATAGATGAAATTCATGTGGAATTAGGTCGTGAGATGAAAAACACAGTTGAAAAGCGTAAACTATTATCCGAACAAACGCAAACAAATGAAAATACAAATTTGCGCATCAAAGCCTTGTTGATTGAGTTTATGAATCCGGAATTTGAAATTAGAGGTATACGTCCTTATTCTCCCTCTCAACAAGATTTATTGCGTATCTATGAAGATGGAGCTTTAAATAGTGTTGAGAAACTTCCTGAGTATATCACTGATTTTCTGAAGAAATTTGATATTAAGAAACAGCCTTCTAGAACGGAATTTTTACGTTATAAACTATGGTTGGAACAACGATATTGTTCTCCATATACCGGTGAAGTAATACCTTTAGGACGACTGTTTACAACGGACTATCAAATAGAACATATCATACCTCAAGTTCGTTATTTTGACGATTCATTTAGTAATAAAGTTATTTGCGAATCGGAAGTGAATGGATTAAAAGGTAAGTTTTTGGGATATGAGTTTATTAAAGAAAAACATGGGCAGATAGTAGAACTTGGCTTTGGCAGAAAGCCTGTTAGAATATTATCTGTGGAAGAATATAAGGAATTTGTGGAGACGCATTATTCTACATCAAAAGCCAAAAACAAGAAAGCTAAATTGTTGATGGACGAAATTCCTGAAAAATTTATCGAACGACAAATGAATGACACACGATACATCAGCAGGGTGGTAAAAACTTTATTATCAAATATCGTACGTGAGAAAAACGAAAATGGGGAATACGAACCTGAAGCTATATCTAAAAAGCTGATCGTTTGTGCGGGAGCTGTTACTGCTCGATTGAAAAAAGATTGGGGAATGAATGATGTTTGGAACAATATTGTGTATTCTCGTTTTGAACGGCTGAACGAACGAACTGATAGTAATCAATTTGGGTGTTGGGAAGAGAAAGAAGGGAAAAGAGTTTTTCAGACAGCAATGCCGCTTGAATTTCTAAAAGGGTTTCAGAAGAAACGTATCGACCATCGTCATCATGCAATGGATGCTATTGTAATAGCCTGCGCAACTCATAACCATGTAAACTATCTGAATAATGAGTCGGCTAGCAAGAATTCTAAAACATCTCGATCTGATTTACAACATTTACTATGCGATAAAAAGGTCACTGACGATAAAGGGAATTACAAATGGATAGTTAAGAAGCCATGGTGTACTTTTACTCAAGATGCTCAGAAGTCACTAGAAGATATCATTGTCAGCTTTAAGCAAAATTTGAGAGTAATTAATAAATCATCAAATAAATATCAATGCTTCGGTGAGGATGGAAAGAAAACTTTCCGGAAACAAACGATTGGAGACAATTGGGCAATACGAAAGCCTATGCATAAGGAGACCGTTTCAGGATGCGTTAATCTACGCAAGACTAAAGAAGTTAGGCTATCTGTTGCTCTTGATACCCCCTTGATGATAGTCGATAAAAAGATAAAAGAAAAGGTTTTGCAACTTAATTCTTATAAATATGATAAAAAGGGAATTGAGAGATACTTCAAGGAGAATGCCTCTTTGTGGAAAGAAGTCAATCCGGCTAAAATTAAAGTATACTATTTCACAAATGATTCTTCAACTCCTCTAATTGCTTCTCGTAAGCCCTTGGATAAAGGCTTTAATATAAAGAAAATAGAAGAAGGTGTAACAGATACCGGAATACAAAAGATATTACTGAATCATTTAGCTGATAGCAATCAAGACTCGGAATTTGCGTTCTCTCCTGATGGAATATGTGAGATGAATAAAAATCTAATTGCTCTAAATGATGGTATACCCCATAAGCCTATCTATAAAGTACGGATTTGTGAAATGAAGGGCGATAAATTCAATGTGGGTGTCTCTGGTAATAAATGTTCTAAATATGTGGAGGCAGCGCAAGGAACTAATTTGTTTTTTGCTATTTATCAGACATTGGAGGGTAAACGAGTTTATGAAACAATATCTTTAAATGTGGTTATAGAACGACAAAAGATGGGATGGAGTTCGGTTCCTGAACTAAATAACAATGGTGATGAGTTACTATTTTGGTTATCACCTAACGATTTGGTGTATGTGCCAACTATGGAAGAACAAGAGTCCGGAATTATATCTGATAAGGTAGATAGAAAGAGAATCTATAAAATGGTCTCTTCTTCTGGTCCGCAATGCTTTTTTATGCCTTACAATATAGCTAATGCAATTGTTCCTACCTTAGAGTTAGGTGCAAATAATAAAGCAGAGAAATCGTGGAAAGGAGACATGATTAAGGCTATTTGCGTTCCTATAAGAGTCGATAGATTAGGCAATATAATCAATCTAGGAGAAGGAAAGCCTTATGATTAAAAAGACACTTTATTTTGGAAGTCCGGTTTATCTCTCATTGCGTAATGCACAATTAGTCATTAAGTTGCCTGAAGTTGTGAATAATGATTCTTTGCCGGACACTTTCAAAAAACAATCGGAAGTAACTAAACCGATAGAGGACGTAGGAATTGTGATATTGGACAATAAGCAGATAACCATAAGTTCGGGGGTGTTGGAAGCTTTGCTTGAAAATAATTCGGCGATAATAACTTGTGATAATAAAAGTATGCCTATTGGTTTAATGTTGCCTTTGTATAGCAATACTACTCAAAACGAGCGATTCCGTCAGCAATTAAGCGCCTCTCTTCCTCTGCAAAAACAACTTTGGCAGCAGACTATAAGAATGAAAATAGAAAATCAAGCTACTGTGCTGCAAAAGTGTATAGGGGAGGAGATGAAGTGCATGAGGATATGGGCTGTTGATGTAAAGAGTGGAGACCCAACTAATCTAGAAGCTCGTGCAGCAGCCTTTTATTGGAAATCTTTGTTTTCTAATATTGACGGGTTTACGAGAGAACGTGAGGGCATTCCGCCCAATAATTTACTAAATTATGGTTATGCCATTTTACGTGCCGTTGTATCGAGAAGTTTAGTTGCAAGTGGTCTTTTGCCAACTTTAGGAATCCATCATCATAATAGGTATAATGCTTATTGTCTAGCAGATGATATAATGGAACCGTATCGTCCGTATGTTGATGAATTAGTGTTTAACATTGTAAAAAGTGGCATCGGGTATGAGGAATTGACAAAAGACTTGAAAGTACAATTGTTAGGGATTCCTATATTGGAGGTAAAGATAGATGGTAAAAGAAGTCCGCTGATGATTGCAGTGTCGCAGACAACGGCTTCACTTTATAAATGCTTTAGTGGAGAATCACGTCGTATAGCTTATCCGGAGTTTTAATGGATCGTTTTAGTGAATATCGTATTATGTGGATATTGGTACTATTTGATTTACCGACAGAAACAAAAAAAGACAAAAAGTCTTATGTTGATTTTAGGAAGAACTTACAGCAAGACGGCTTTACCATGTTCCAATTTTCTATTTATGTGCGTCATTGTGCTAGTATAGAAAATGCGGAAGTGCATATAAAAAGGGTTAAATCATTCTTGCCTGAGTTTGGGCAAGTTGGTATCATTTGTATAACGGATAAACAATTTGGATCTATTGAATTGTTTTGTGGTAAAAAAGTTCAGGATGTGAATACTCCGGGGCAGCAATTGGAATTGTTCTAGAACTAATAAATCCCATCAAAATGACGGGATTTATCTTAGAAACAGCTTCTTTCTCATTTTCTATGTTGCGATATAACTATTTGTAATACAGATAATAACACTGATTGTGCTGTTACTAATATTGCAAAGATACTAATTTGAAAGCAAATCACAACACGCATCATACATCGGCAAAGCATTTCTAAGCTGTTACTAATATTGCAAAGATACTAATTTGAAAGCAAATCACAACCATATCGTTCGCCCGTGTTGCCGGTAGCGGCTGTTACTAATATTGCAAAGATACTAATTTGAAAGCAAATCACAACCATGAATACAGAACGTACTTTCTCTAAGATGCTGTTACTAATATTGCAAAGATACTAATTTGAAAGCAAATCACAACTTTCCCGAACTCTTCTTTACTAACTCACCCGCTGTTACTAATATTGCAAAGATACTAATTTGAAAGCAAATCACAACATTCTATCATCTATCCTTATTGTAATTCTGCTGTTACTAATATTGCAAAGATACTAATTTGAAAGCAAATCACAACGCAAAGAAAGACGTAAACGAGGCGCAAAAGGCTGTTACTAATATTGCAAAGATACTAATTTGAAAGCAAATCACAACACAATCCATCAATAGAACAATTAAAGGCTGGCTGTTACTAATATTGCAAAGATACTAATTTGAAAGCAAATCACAACACTTATCTTTGTTCGCTTATTATATAAGGTGCTGTTACTAATATTGCAAAGATACTAATTTGAAAGCAAATCACAACTAGGCACAGAATGGGTTGGTATTAATGATGCTGTTACTAATATTGCAAAGATACTAATTTGAAAGCAAATCACAACTCCGTTTGACCAACCCTGTCTGTTGGGTGAAGCTGTTACTAATATTGCAAAGATACTAATTTGAAAGCAAAT
>JAVVPX010000105.1:0-6494 GCA_036655555.1 Bacteroidaceae bacterium
AGAAAAAGGAAAAGCTGAAGGAAGAGAAGTTGGTAGATAATCCAATAAATCAGCCTATTGAAGAAGAAAAAAAAGAAGAAGAAAATAAGCCAATTTCTCAAGAAGTAAATTCTCAAGAAGAAGAACTCGCCAAACAATTAGAGGAAGCAAATGCCAAAATAGAAGAGAACAATAATCAATATCTCCGTCTGTCCGCCGAATTTGACAACTATCGTAAGCGAACTATGAAAGAAAAAGCCGAGCTTATCAAAAACGGAGGGGAAAGAGCTATCACCGCTATATTACCTATACTCGATGATTTGGAACGCGCTATTCAAACAATGGAAACATCCACCGACATGGTGGGCATGAAAGAAGGTATTGAACTCATCTACAACAAATTCTTAAAAATCATCTCTCAAGAAGGAGTTATAAAGATGGAAACTAAAGACCAAGATTTCAACACAGACTACCACGAAGCCATCGCTTTAGTTCCCGCACCTGACGAATCACTTAAAGGGAAAATTTTAGATTGTGTACAAACAGGTTATTTACTTAACGATAAAGTTATTCGCCACGCAAAAGTAGTTATAGGCGAATAAACTATTTACGACAATAAACATGACAAAAAGAGATTATTACGAAGTGTTGGAAGTAGAGAAGAACGCTACTCCGGATGCAATAAAGAAAGCATACAGAAAAAAGGCAATACAATTTCACCCCGACAAAAATCCGGGAAACAAAGAAGCCGAAGAAAAATTCAAGGAAGCAGCCGAAGCATACGATGTTTTAAGCAATCCAGATAAGCGTGCTCGTTACGACCAATTCGGTCATGCAGGCATGAGCGGAGCAGCAGGCAATGGCGGTCCGTTTGGAGGAGGTTTTAGCGAAGGAATGTCTATGGATGATATTTTCTCCATGTTTGGTGATGTATTTGGTGGACGAGGCGGTGGATTCAGTGGCTTTAATGGAGGATTTGGAGGCGGACAACAATCTCAGCAAAGACGTTTCCGAGGTTCCGATCTTCGTGTAAAAGTTAAACTAAACCTCAAAGAGATTGCCGCCGGAGCTGAAAAGAAATTCAAGGTAAAGAAATACGTTAGCTGTTCTCATTGTCATGGTACAGGAGCAGAAGGAAGCGAAGGTACTACCACTTGTTCAACTTGTAAAGGCAGCGGTTCAGTCATCCGCAATCAACAGACTATTTTAGGAACGATGCAAACACGGGCAACTTGTCCTACTTGCGGTGGCGAAGGCAAAATAATAAAAAATAAATGTAGAGAATGCGCCGGTGAAGGTATCGTGTATGGAGAAGAAGTCGTATCGGTCAACATTCCCGCAGGCGTGGCAGAAGGTATGCAAGTTTCAATGAATGGAAAAGGAAACGCAGGCAAGCATAATGGAGTGCCGGGCGATTTGCTCATTCAAATAGAAGAGGAGCATGACAGCGAACTAATCCGTGACGAAAACGACTTGATTTACAATCTCCTGCTTAGCTTTCCAACAGCAGCCTTAGGAGGTACTGTGGAGATTCCAACAATAGATAATAAAGTAAAAGTTAAGATAGAGCCGGGAACTCAACCCGGCAAAGTTCTTCGTTTACGAGGTAAAGGACTTCCGGCAGTAAGTGGATATGGTTATGGAGTAGGCGATTTATTGGTAAACATCAGTATATATGTACCCGAAACACTTACCAAGGACGAAAAGACGGCGTTAGAAAAAATGGAAACATCCGACAGCTTTAAGCCAAGTACAAGTATGAAAGAAAAAATATTCAAGAAGTTCAAGAACTTGGTAGATTAAAGAATATAGAAGATTCACCTTCATGATATATATTTATGTGTTTGTTCCTTTTCCAATATATTATGCTGCTCTGTTTTCAGAGTAAATATTAATATTGCATCTCAATAATCAGCTTTTTATATCTAAATTGAATAAAAAACGTGATATTACTGATATTTTATAAGGTTTAAAGCATTAAGATATTTACAAAAAACTATATTTGCACTAAATTTTATTCATGTCGCTTTGTGCGGCTATTAATTAACTCAAAGTATTATTGGAAATGGAAGAATTGGTAAACAAAATCAAGGCAGAATTTGAAGCTTTTGCATCGGATGCAAATTTACAAATTGAAAAGGGCAACAAGGCAGCAGGTACTCGTGCTCGTAAAGGTTCTTTAGAGTTGGAAAAACTTTTAAAAGAATTTAGAAAAGTATCTTTAGAAGCTTCAAAGAAGTAAAAAACTATTTTTCGATGTGGCTGATTAAAATGAAATTTTTATTTTTCTTTTAATCAGCCCATGCTTTTTTATCAGACCTTTGTAGAGGAAAATTAATTATTAAAAACAACGATTTAATATTATCACTAATAGAATGTATCCATTGAAGTTTGAACCTATCTTAAAGCAAACGCTTTGGGGAGGAGAGAAGATTGTTCCTTTTAAAAAATTGTCGACAGACTTACATAATGTAGGCGAAAGTTGGGAAATATCCGGAGTAACAGATAATGAATCCGTAGTGGCTAATGGAGAATATAAAGGATATACTTTGCCTAAGTTGGTGAAGACTTTTCGTGAGGAATTGGTTGGTGAAGCCAACTATGCTCGATTTGGCGAAACTTTTCCCTTGCTTATCAAATTTATTGATGCACAGCAAGACTTGTCTATACAAGTGCACCCTAACGATAGCCTAGCTAAAAAACGACATAATTCAATGGGAAAAACGGAAATGTGGTATGTGGTAGACGCGGCTAAAGACGCTAAACTTCGTTCCGGCTTTTCTAAAGAAATTACACCTAAAGAATATAAAGATCGTATCTATAATTCGACAATAACTGATGTACTTCAGGAATATGAAATCCATCAAGGAGATGTATTCTTCTTACCTGCAGGACGTATTCACAGCATTGGAGCGGGAGCTTTTATTGCGGAAATTCAGCAAACCTCAAACATAACTTATCGGATATTCGATTTTAATCGGACAGATGCCAATGGCAATCCTCGCGAACTGCATACCGAGTTAGCCAAAGAAGCTATTGATTATGAATTGCTAGATGATTATCAAACGCATTACGAGGTAGTAAAAGACGAACCGGTAGAGCTTGTTGCTTGTCCTTATTTCACCACATCATTGTATGATATAACAGAAAATATCACGTGCGACTATTCAGAATTAGATTCTTTTGTTATTCTAATATGTATGGAAGGTGCTTGTACGATAATAGACAACGAAGGACACGAAGAAACGATGAATGCGGGAGAAACTATATTACTTCCGGCATCTATTTCGGAAATAACAATTCAATTGACGAGCGAAAACGCTAAATTATTAGAAACTTATGTATAAAATAGGCGATTGCTCCTTATCTTTTATTAAAGAATTGTTTGAGCTTTCTCATTATTTTTAATCCTAATAAAACTCCATCGAAGATTGCCATACCGGCATTCATACTTCTTATCAAAGAACGTGGAGTTATACCGGAAGATATGGGCGAGAAGAGGTTTTTGGTGGAACCAATAATCTCTTCTCGTTGCTTTTCTATCTCTAGTCTAAGTTCTTCTTTACGATTTGCTATTCCTTCTAACGTGATAGGTTTGCCGGATGTTAATAGATTAATTTTACTCATCACTTACTTATTTGAATTGTTAAGAAAAAGATTAGCTAAAAAGTTGACCATCGGATTAATTATTAGCTTCTTTCTAAAAATGGCAATAAAAACAATAAGCAGAATATTGATTCCTCCTATGATGCTAAAGCTCACAGTAAGTCCTCCTACAATAGGTTCCAAAATGTATGCTAGGGCAAACAAAAGATAGAATAAGGCAACTATTCCAAGAATAATAAACACCAATACCATGATGAGGGTTGAAAGCAATATTGTTAGCTTTTCTACCAATTCTATTTTAGTATATTCCTTTTGTAAGGCGATATATTTCTTTATTTCAGCTAGAAGCTGACGAAAACTATCGATGCTTTTTTCGTCGGTAAACATAGGCGTTCCGTTTTGTTTAGAATTGCAAAATAATGAGCTAGACGTTTATTCTGCTACGTCGGCTTTTAGTTCCGATGTAATCTCGTTCACTAATTCGTCCATTTCGCAACAATTGAGCTTAATACCTTTTTTACGAAGTATTTCCGCTATTTTGTGACGGGTATCTTCTCCTTTTGCGGGTGCAAACAAAATACCTATGGCAGCACCTACTGCGGCACCACCAAGGAAAGCTGCTAATACATTTAGATTCTTCATAATTCTTTGTTTTTAAGTTTACTACACAAATCTAACGTATTTATCTTTAGCTTGTTCTAACTTTAAGTTATTTTTTCTGAATTAAAATATTCTTTGTCTTCAAAGTTTTTCGTTAGCTTTTAGACGAACCGGTATTTTGTTTCTTTCGTCTCCAAAAATCTCCGTTAGAACGATTTCCTCTGTATGCTTTGTTCTCTTTTGCTTTTGCCTTTAATTCTTCGGATTTTTTGGCTATTACTTGGGTGGTTTCGGCACTTACAAATGGATGGTCTTTTACTACCGGAATGGTCTTTCCAATCAACTTTTGAATGTCTTTTAAAAATGGCACTTCTTCTGCTTCACAAAAAGAAATAGCTATTCCTTCGTGCCCTGCACGTCCCGTACGTCCTATTCTATGCACATAAGTTTCGGGTACGTTGGGTAGTTCGTAGTTTATAACGTGAGAAAGTAAATCCACATCTATTCCTCGAGCTGCAATATCGGTGGCTATCAACACACGTGTCTCGTGATCTTTGAAATGTGTTAATGCACGTTGACGAGCATTTTGTGATTTATTTCCATGAATAGCTTCGGCGCCTATTCCTGCTTTGCCCAATATCTTGGCTACATTGTCCGCACCATGTTTTGTGCGGGTGAATACCAATACAGATTCTAACGATTTATCTTTTAGCAGATGCACTAATAGATCTTTTTTGTCTTGTTTAGAAACAAAATAAAGACTTTGCGTAATAGTATCTACTGTAGACGAAGCGGGAGTAACTTCCACTCTTTCGGGTAAATGTAAGATAGTGTTCGATAAAGCGGCTATCTCTGAAGGCATTGTGGCAGAGAAAAACAATGTTTGTCTTTTCTTTGGAAGTAATGGCAGCAAGCGTTTGATATCGTGGATGAATCCCATATCGAGCATACGGTCTGCTTCGTCCAATACAAAGAATTCGATAGATTTCAATGAGATGAAGCCTTGACCTATCAAGTCTAGTAAACGCCCCGGGGTAGCTATTAATATATTAACCCCACGTCTTAGCGTATCTGTTTGTGACTTTTGCGAAACACCGCCAAAGATAACGGTATGTTTTAGTCCGGTATATTTTCCGTATGCTGCGAAACTTTCATCTATTTGAATAGCTAATTCACGCGTTGGAGTGAGTACTAAGGCTTTGATGCCTTGCTTATTATCTGATTTATATAAATGTTGAAGGATGGGGATTGCAAAAGCTGCTGTCTTACCTGTTCCTGTTTGTGCACAGCCTAATAAATCTTTGCCTCGAAGTAAAATTGGAATTGCTTGTTCTTGAATTGGGGTGGGAGTGTTATATCCTTCGTTCTGTAAAGCCTTAAGAATGGGCTCTATTAAGTCTAATTGTTCAAATGTCATTTTGGAAATTGAGTTAGCCCTCACGGCTGTTTTAATTATTTAATTTCACAAAGATACTCGAAACTATCTATATAAAACAAGGCGCGCTCAAACTTTCTTTTTCTTTAACTATCAATAAAAGCTTATCAATGTGATATAAATTGAATAACCGAGCATGAAATTCATACCCGGTTATTTCTCATTTATAAGCCTTCTATTTCTTTTAACCAAAGGTCTGAACTAGCATCGCTTGGCATTCGCCAATCTCCTCGTGGGCTAAGCGATATAGAACCAATCTTTGGACCGTCGGGCAAACATGAACGTTTGAATTGTTGATTAAAGAAACGTCTAAAGAAGGTGCTTAGCCATTTTTTGATAACCTCATCTTCGTATTTGCCATCGAATGCTTGTTGTGCCAAAAAGTATATTTTGGATGGACGAAACCCAAAGCGAAGAAAATGATAGAGGAAGAAGTCATGAAGTTCATAAGGTCCTACTAAATCTTCGGTCTTTTGATTGATATCTCCATTTTCATCTGCCGGAATTAGTTCGGGGCTGATGGGAGTATCTACTATATCTAATAAGGTGGCGCAAGATATTTCATCTATGCTATTGTTTGCAATCCAAGTAACCAAATGTTTGACTAAAGTTTTGGGAATACTACAATTAACTCCGTACATAGACATATGATCTCCATTATAAGTAGCCCAACCTAAAGCTAGTTCTGATAAATCGCCGGTACCTATCACCATTCCATTCTGTTGGTTTGCTATATCCATTAGAATTTGCGTCCGTTCGCGTGCTTGCGAATTTTCGTAAGTAACATCGTGTATGTTTATGTCGTGATTGATAGCTGCGAAATGTTGAATGCAAGCTTCTTTTATACTGATTTCACGGATGCTTACACCTAACG
>JAVVPX010000106.1:0-6357 GCA_036655555.1 Bacteroidaceae bacterium
GATTACAATATTCTCATTTCCATCCTGTATAAAAATAGTTCGAATGATGATTCGCAAAATAATACTGTTCATTTTAAAAATAATACAGAAGACTTTTGAAATAATACGGAAGACTTTTTTTATGATTCTCTCGAATATTCTTTCAATCAAGCCTTCGTTTGCGGATATAAATATACAAAAAAATAAGCAGAAACAAGCATAAAAAAAGGATAAAAAGAATATTAATTTATCTCTTCAGCACCACCCACAATCGTTTCGCATCGCCCGGAACCCTAGTCTAATAGCTTATCTTTGCAACAGTAATCGTGATTATAACTTATCTTTTTCGCATAAAGTATTTTCGTTCTTCATCCGTAAACTTCTCGATAGAATAGCGAAGCATTGTACGAGGCATCTCCCGATAATGCTTTTCTAGGAACTCAACAAGTTGTTCTTTGTCTCGTTTACCGGCTTCGCGAAGCATCCAACCAATGGCTTTGTGCATAAGGTCGTGAGGATGGTGAAGAAGTAGTTCGGCTAGGGCATAAATGTCGATAAAATCGTTACTTTTGATGAATGTGTAGGTGGAGACTACCGCTATGCGCTGTTCCCAAAGCAATGAACTTTTTGCCAAACGATAGAGGTCGGAGCGAGATTTATCTTTCAAATAAATTCCAACAATGGAGGGTGCTGTCAAATCTACTAAATCCCAATTGTTAATTCTCTCGGTTTGCGATAGGTAGAAGTGATAAATCTTTTCTTGCTCCTTTTCGTTGGCTTTCTTAAAACGTTCTACCAACATCAATAAGGCGCAAAGACGGCATTCGTGATACTCCGATTGCAGCAAAACAGCCATTTCATCGAATGGCTCTTCTTTGAATTGTTTGGCTACGATACGTACGTTGGGTACTACAATACCCAAGAAACGATCTCCCTCGCCGTATTGTCCTTTGCCCGTCTTGAAAAAATAAGGCAAGAACTCTCTCTTTTGAATATCTACGTATTTCTCTAGTTCTTCTTGAATATCTTTTGCTGTCATGCACTTTCTTTAAAAGTATATGTTTGCAAAAATAACAAAAAAAGGAAAAGAAATCGAAACATATTCCTAAATTTGTAGAGCCTAAGAGTCAATAGATTTTCAATTTACATATTATGAAAGAATTTATAAATACACTTTAAAATTAGTAGTAATGAGTTTACATCATTTCATCACACATCGTATATCTGTTTTCTTGGGAATATTCATTTTAGTTGGTGGAATGTCGATGACAGTTTCTGCACAAAAAAATATCTTAAAATTTAACGCAGACAAGAAATTTAAAATAGTACAGTTTACCGATTTGCATATAAAGCACTTAGACAAGCGTTCTGACATTGCTTTTACAAGAATGAATGAAGTGCTGGATTTAGAGAAACCTGACTTGGTTGTCTTTACCGGTGACCTAATTTATAGTTCGCCGGCAGCAGATAATCTAAAAAAAGTATTGAAAGTTGCGTCAGATCGTCACATCCCTTTTGCTGTTACTTTTGGCAATCACGACCACGAACAAGGATTAAGCAATGATGAGTTATTTAAAATAATTTCGGCTACTCCCTATAATGTGACAATAGATGAAGTTTCGACCATCTCCGGAGTGGGAAATTGTGCTTTAGCTCTAAAAGACTCGCAAGGAAAGAAAGATGTAGCTGTGCTATATTGTTTCGATTCAAATCAGTACAGCACTATTCCTGAGGCAAAAGGATATGACTACATAAAGTCTGACCAAATAAAATGGTATCAGCAAAGAAGCGAACAATTTACTCATGCCAATGGAGATATTGCTCTTCCTTCTTTAGCCTTCTTCCATATCCCATTGCAAGAATTTAACCAAGCCGCTACCAATGAGAATGCCTCTCTTTACGGGATTCGTCGAGAAAAAGCCTGTTCGTCCTATTTAAACTCGGGACTGTTCAAGGTAATGAAAAAACAGGCCGACGTGATGGGCATCTTTGTTGGTCACGACCACGACAATGATTATGCTGTTAATTGGCAGGGAATACTTTTAGCCTATGGTCGTTTTACCGGTGGTCCAACTGAATATACTCACATTCCCAATGGCGCACGCGTTATTGAGCTGACGGAGAATAGTCGTGCCTTCAAAACATGGATTCGTTTAGCTAATAAAGAAATACAACAATCTACTATTTTCCCGAATAACTATATAAAAAACAAATAGATTTAGTCGCTTTTTCTTTGATTTCTACTACACTTTTTATAACTTGCCGTTGTTTAAGCAGCACATTTGATGTGCCATATTATATTTTTTGTATTTTAAATAACTTCTTAACTATCAGTCTAATGCGAATTAAGAAAATACTCAAAGCACTACTATTATGCTTCTGCATAATAAGCATTACATGCTGTAACAATAAAGATGATGATTTAGGCTTCAGAGGTTTTATGAGCACAGCCACCATTGTGGGCGATTCAATAAATGGTTACTACTGCTATTTGGACGGCGGTGGATTGGCAATCTCTCATGACCAAAGACTTGCAGGAATAGAAAGAGGATACTTTGCGTTCCACTATACAGAAGAAGATTGGAGAAGTGCAGATAATGCAATGTATATTAATAATGCTAGTGTATTTCCTAATTCGGTATATAATGTAATTCGTCCAATTAGCAAAGAGGAGGCGGATAACAAACATATCACAGACAAGGATAGCTGTATGGTTCCGAAACATCTATCTTTAGATCATGGGCACCGTGGATATTTTGATTTGCATACAGCGTTGTCTGTCGGCAATTTGATTGATGGGAAAAAAGTTTTTGCTAAAATGAATATAGTCTATGATCCGGTAAAACAGTCTTCGGATACGTTGTTATTGCAACTTTCTTATAATCTGAATATACCTGACAAATGGTCGAATATTGGTTTCGATTATGGTTCGGTGTCGTGCGATATTTCCTCTTTAGCTACTAAGAAGCTGTGGAGTGATTCGGTGACTATCGTTGTAAAAGCTGGCGATGAAAAGATACATACGACTAAAATTAATAAGAATGATTTCTTGAAGCCTGATATAAAACTAGATAAATTTTAATACTATGAAAGGATTTCAATTGCTATTGTTGAGTATTAGCATTGCTTTAACAGCGTGCTCTACCTCCTCCTCATCTTTGGTGCAGACTTCGGATAAAGGAACGCGGTGGAGCTGGGATAAGGGAACTATTGTAGTGCAAACTCCCGAACGTGCCGCTAATCAAAGAAGCGTAATAAACTTGGCTACTCCCAAAATGGAGAGCGTACGTGTAGGCTTCGTAGGTTTAGGTATGCGTGGACCGGGGGCTGTGGAACGCTTTACTCATATTCCGGGTGTGGAAATTATAGCTCTTTGTGACTATGAACAAGAACGTGCAGAGAAATGTCAGCAATATTTAGAAAAAGCTTCTATGCCCAAAGCTACTATTTATTCCGGAGCAAAGGGATACGAAGAACTTTGTAAGCGCAATGATATTGACTTAGTTTATATTGCGGCAGATTGGTTACATCATTTCCCAATAGCTATCTGTGCCATGGAAAATGGGAAAAATGTAGCTATCGAAGTACCTTCGGCTATGTCTTTGAAAGAGTGTTGGGCATTGATAAATATCAGTGAAAAGACACAAAAGCATTGTATGATTTTGGAAAACTGCTGCTACGATTGGTTCGAAATGAATACGCTGAACATGGCGCAACAAGGAGTATTTGGTGAGGTTATTCGTGCACAAGGTGCTTATATACACAATTTAGACCCGTTTTGGAATCATTATTGGAAGAAGGACCAATCCGATAAATTGGGTTGGCGTTTGGAATATAACAAGAAACATCGTGGAGATGTTTATGCTACTCATGGTTTAGGACCGGTAGCGCAAGCACTCGATATTCATCGTGGCGACCGCATGAAAACCTTGGTAGCTATGGACACAAAGTCCGTGGTAGGTAAAGCGTTGGTTGAAAAAAGAACAGGCGAGACTTGCGACAATTTCCGTAATGGCGACCATACAACAACTCTTATTCGTACCGAAAATGGGAAAGTAATAGAAATTCAACACAATGTGATGACTCCTCAACCTTACAATCGTTTATATCAATTGACCGGAACGAAAGGCTTTGCTAATAAATATCCAATTGAAGGATATGCGTTAGATGCTGCACAAATGAATGCGTCGGGAGTGCAACCTCAAGTGGATAAGCTAGATTCTCACAGCTTCTTATCTAAAGAGGACATGGATGCTTTAGTGGCTAAGTACCAACATCCTATCTTAAAGAAATATGGCGAGATGGCAAAAGAAGTAGGCGGACATGGTGGTATGGACTTTATTATGGATAGTCGCATGATTTATTGCTTGCAAAATGGACTTCCGTTGGATATGGATGTTTATGATTTGGCTGAATGGTGCAGTTTGGCAGAGTTGGGAGAACTTTCGATGGATAATAATTGTGCTTCGGTGGCTTTCCCCGATTTTACTCGTGGCGAATGGAATAAAGTGAAAGGTTACAAACACGCTTATGCTACTTCTGAAGATGAAGCTGCTACTTTAGAGAAAGCGAAAGCTTTTACGCAAAAACTGAAAGAAAGAGGCGCAAAGGATTGGACTAAATAAGTAAATGATTTTGTAGAAAAAACTGAAAAGAAGAGTGTAAGCCAAAACATATTCCTAAATTTGCAGAGTCATAAAGAATAATTGCACATGGTACTAAATTACATCTGGATAGCATTCTTTGGGATTGCCTTTGTGGTTGCCCTCTTCCGACTTATCTTCTTAGGAGATGTACAAGTGTTTCCCGACATTATGAATGCCACCTTTAGCTCATCAAAGAGTGCTTTCGAAATATCTCTTGGACTAACCGGGGTGCTTTCTCTTTGGCTGGGAATTATGAAGATTGGAGAGAATGGCGGACTTATTGCCACTCTTTCTCGTTGGCTTAGTCCCATCTTTTGCAAATTCTTTCCCGATATACCTAAAGGACATCCCGCAGCAGGGGCTATCTTTATGAATCTATCCGCCAATATGCTGGGATTGGATAATGCTGCCACTCCAATGGGACTGAAAGCGATGGAGGAATTGCAAAGTCTCAATCCGAATAAGAATACCGCTAGCAATCCGATGATTATGTTTTTGGTGCTAAATACTTCGGGACTGACGCTTATTCCGATAAGTATCATGGTTTATCGGGCACAATTGGGCGCAGCACAACCCACAGATGTATTTATTCCCATCATGCTTGCTACTTTCTTTTCTACCTTAGCCGGTGTGTTAGCTGTTAGTTTATATCAACGAATCAACTTATTCAACAAAACAATCTTCTTGTTTCTAGGTGGCATCAGTGCTTTCATTGGAATGATTATCTATTTCTTTAGTACACTGCCTCGTGAGGATATTGATTTATATTCCACTCTATTTGCCAACGTATTTCTCTTTTTGGTGATTATCTGTTTTATCACTGCCGGAGTACGCAAAAAAATTAATGTGTACGAATCATTTGTTGAAGGAGCTAAAGAAGGCTTTGGCACAGCGGTGAGAATCATTCCCTATTTAGTGGCAATATTGGTGGCTATTGGAGTGTTTCGTGCTTCGGGTGCAATGGATATTATCATCGATGGAATTGGTTATTTAGTGAACTTATGTGGACTAGATACAAGTTTTGTAGGTGGTTTGCCAACCGCTTTAATGAAACCATTGAGTGGGAGTGGAGCACGCGGATTAATGGTGGATGCTATGAATACTTACGGAGCGGATTCTTTTGTGGGACGGCTTGCTAGTGTATTTCAAGGTTCTACGGACACTACCTTTTATATTCTTGCCGTTTACTTTGGAAGCGTAGGCATCAAAAATTCGCGCTATGCTGTGACTTGTGGCTTAATTGCCGATTTTGTAGGTATTATGGCTGCTATATTTATTTGTTATTTATTCTTTTATCAATCATAATTATGGCTATAAGTTATCAGACAGATGGGGTGAAAATGCCCGCAATCAAAAAGAGAGAGAACAGTGCTTGGGTGAAGGCTGTGACAGCAACGTACCAAAAGAAAGTGGGAGAAATAGCCTATATTTTCTGTTCCGATGAAAAGATATTGGAGATAAACAACGAATATCTTCACCACGACTACTTCACGGATATTATTACATTCGACTATTGCGAGGACAATGTGATATCGGGTGACTTATTCATTAGCCTCGATACTGTAAAAACCAATTCCGAAAAGTTCAAGACCGCCTACGAAGAGGAACTTCACCGGACTATCATTCACGGTATCCTTCATCTTTGCGGAATCAACGACAAGGGTCCGGGTGAAAGGGAAATTATGGAAGCGGCTGAAAATAAAGCCCTGTTAATGAGATAAGAGCTTCTTAA
>JAVVPX010000107.1:0-6167 GCA_036655555.1 Bacteroidaceae bacterium
AAAGTCCTCCTGTTAATTCACGAATACACATGAAGTCTGCTCCCCTCACTAGTTCCTCTTTTAGTGGCGACTTATGGATAAGATTATCGAAAGTAGTCACAGGACGAATATTGGCATACAATCCCAGTTTTTTGCGCATTGCCAACAATCCTTGTTCGGGACGTACACGAGCCGTTGGATTATTATCAAATTTCGGATCTCCTACTGCACCAAAAAGCACAGCATCGCTCTTCATACATAACTCGTGAGTAGCATCGGGATAAGGATTGCCCACCTTCTCGATAGCATCTGCACCGCAAATGGCATATTCATATTTTAATTCGTGCCCATACTTGCGACATACCGCTTTAGTCACGTTCAATGCTTGTTCTATTATCTCCGGTCCTATTCCATCGCCCGGAAGTACTGCTATATTTAGTTTCATAATCTTCTATTCTTCGATAATGTTTAACATCTTAATAGTTGCTTTGATGGCAGCCTCTGTTTGGTCAGCATCCAATCCTCGAGTGCGGAAAGTACGATTGTCGTAACTCCACGTGATAACAGTCTGCACAAACGCATCCGTCCGCCCACCGGGAGGTATAGATACGGCATAGTTGGTAAGCATAGGAAATTTACGCCCAAGCGTCTCCTTATATATCTTGCGCAATGCCCGCACAAAAGCATCATACTGTCCGTCTCCACTAGAACTTTCCTCATAACATTCACCATTGATGTCTATTTTGAGGGTAGCCATCGGCTTAAGTCCTGCCGTAAGTGTGATAAAATAACTTAGAAGTTTTACTTTACTATTATTTCCATCGTGTTTAAGTACATCCGAAACGATGTACGGAAGGTCTTCTTGCGTCACTAATTCTTTCTTGTCACCCAATTCAATAATACGTTCGGTCACTTTACGCATAGCATCCTCATCAAGTTCCAAACCAAGACTTTCGAGGTTCTTACGGATATTTGCTTTACCGGATGTTTTACCTAACGCATATTCCCGAGTACGTCCAAAACGTTCGGGCAAAAGGTCGTTGAAATAGAGATTGTTTTTACTATCACCATCGGCATGAACACCCGCTACCTGCGTAAACACATTCTCGCCTACAATAGGTTTGTTGGCAGGAATAGTGATGCACGAATACGATTCCACAATTCTGCTCACATCGTTGAGCCTATTCTCCACAATAGAAGTTTGTGCGTTGAAATGGTCTTTTAGAATGGCTTGCACACTTGCCAACGGGGCATTTCCCGCCCGTTCGCCCAATCCATTGATAGTAGTGTGTAATCCTTTAACTCCGGACAACACCGCTGCCAACACGTTCGATACTGCCAAATCATAATCATTATGAGCATGAAAATCAAAGTGAGTCCCGGGATAACGCTTCATCATCTTACGCATAAACTCTATCACCTGCAAAGGATTGAGTACCCCTAAGGTATCGGGCAACATAAAGCGACGAATGTTCATTTTCTTTAGTTCATCCATTAGCCCAAACACATAATCAATAGAATCAATCATTCCATTCGACCAGTCTTCAAGATAAACATTCACTTCTATCCCCATCTCATCAGCATAACGCAACACCTCTCGAATATCTTCTATATGCTGTTCCAAATTCTTGCCTAACTGCAAACGGCAATGCTTCTCGGAGCCTTTGCAAAGAAGATTAATTACTTTACATCCAGCCTGTTGAACCCAATCCAACGATTTCCGCCCATCCACAAAACCAAGTACTTCTACTCGTTGCAAAAGATCTCGACGAGCTGCCCAATCACAAATCATCTTCACTGCTTCAAGCTCTCCATCCGATACTCGTGCCGAAGCCACCTCTATCCTATCCACCTTTAGTTCTTCGAGCAACAAACGAGCAATCATCAGTTTCTCGTGTGCCACGAACGACACCCCACTGGTCTGTTCTCCATCCCGAAGGGTAGTGTCCATTATCTCTATTTCTACTTTTCTCTTCATAATCCTATTCAATTGTCAGTTGTGAGCCGTCTTCATTTCATATTCTTCTATCTTGTCCTTATTGCTTAGCAAGAAGTCAATATCGTCTAATCCATTCATCAAGCAATGCTTTTTATAAGTATTGATAGCAAAAAGTTCACACTTACCTGTTGCCTTATTGGTTATAGTCTGGGCAGATATATTCACTTCCACTATCGTTTGCGAATCCGCCTCAATAGATGCAAAGAGCTCAGCAAGAAACTGTTCGCTCACCACCACCGGAAGAACAAAATTATTGAGAGCATTGTTTTTGAAGATGTCGGCAAAGAAACTACTCACTACTACCCTAAATCCATAATCGCCTACTGCCCATGCAGCGTGTTCGCGACTGGAACCGGAACCAAAGTTCTTGCCGGCAACCAAAATTTTCCCACTATAAGCGGAGTTGTTAAGTACAAAATCAGTGATAGGTTTACCTTCTTTGGTATATCTCCAATCCCGAAAAAGATTATCTCCAAAGCCCTCTTTAATAGTTGCTTTAAGAAACCGAGCCGGGATTATCTGGTCAGTATCTACGTTTTCCAAAGGAAGAGGAACACAAGTACTACTGATTATATCAAACTTTTCTTTCATTGTTATTCTTTTAGTCTAATTAGGATTAGTAATTTTTCCCGTAATCGCAGCCATAGCCGCCACGTACGGACTAGCCAATAGCGTTCTTGCACCCGGTCCTTGTCTGCCTTCAAAGTTACGATTACTAGTGGAAACGGCATACTTTCCTGCCGGAATTTTATCGTCGTTCATTGCCAAACAAGCCGAGCATCCCGGTTGACGAAGAGTAAAACCTGCCTCTATCAGAATCTTATCTAACCCTTCCCTACGAATTTGCTTTTCCACTTCCCACGAGCCGGGTACCAACCATGCCACTACCGTATCTACTTTCCGTTTTCCCTTAACCAACGAAGTAAATGCGCGAAAATCTTCAATTCGCCCGTTAGTACAGCTGCCTAAAAACACATAATCTATCGGTTTACCGATGAGACTCTCTCCCGGTTGAAATCCCATATATTCGAGAGACTTCGCATAAGAAGTACGTCCTGCTTCAGAAACATTTTCCATAGTGGGAATATGATGAGTAATACCCATTCCCATACCCGGGTTAGTTCCATAAGTAATCATCGGTTCTATATCTTCCGCATGATAAATCACCTCCTTATCAAAGACAGCGTCATCCGACGAACGAAGCGTTTCCCAATAAGAGAGTGTCTTATCCCATGCTTCCCCTTTAGGCGCATATTCCGTTCCTTTTATATAATCAATGGTCTTTGCATCCGGCGCAATCATACCACCACGAGCACCCATTTCTATACTCAAATTACACAAAGTAAGTCGTCCTTCCATCGAAAGTTCACGAACTGCTTCTCCGGCATATTCTACAAAATAACCTGTTGCACCTCCTGTTGTCATCTTCGAAATGATATACAGTGCCATATCTTTTGCTGTCACCCATTTACCTAATTTTCCATCCACAGTGATACGCATTGTCATCGGGCGACTTTGAAGTACACATTCTGAAGCCATCACCATCTCTACCTCCGACGTACCGATTCCAAAAGCCACTGCTCCCATCGCTCCATGAGTAGAAGTATGCGAATCACCACATACTACCGTCATTCCCGGTAATGTTAATCCTCTCTCCGGTCCTACCACATGAATAATTCCATTTTTAGGATTCATCATACCAAAGTGAGTCAATCCAAAATCAGTAGCATTCTTGGCAAGCATATCTACTTGCGTACGCGATATTTCATCCTCTATTTGCTGATTCTGATTGTGAGTAGGCGTATTATGATCGGGCATACAGATTATATTCTGCGGACGAAAACATTTCAATCCTCTCGCTCTCATTCCGGCAAATGCTTGCGGACTAGTCACTTCGTGACAATAAAGTCTGTCGATGTACAACTGTGTGGGACCATCTTCTACTGTAGTCACCACGTGAGCATCCCATATCTTATCAAATAATGTATTCATATCTACTTAACGAATTTATTGATACAATCGATATATGCTTCCACCGACGCAGCCACAATATCTGTGTTTGCACCAAATCCATAATACACCTGTCCATCGTATTCTACCTGCATGTGCACTTTACCCACATCATCACTACCCTTACTGATAGCTTGAATAGTAAATTCCTTTAGTGTCATCGCTCTATTGATTATCTTTTTCAACGCTTGAATAGCTGCATCCACCGGACCATTGCCACTAGCGGCTGCTTCAAACTTTTCTCCCGCAATATTTAATCCCAGACTAGCTACCGAACGAACTCCCACACCACTAGTCACTTGAAGATATTCTAGCTTAATACGATGATTAAAACTCCTATCTGCTCCGGCTAATACTAAAATATCATCATCATGAATATCTTTTTTGCGATCCGCCAATTTCAAAAACTCTTCATAAACTTTATCTAGCTTCTCTTGTGAAAGCTCTATGCCAAGGATACTCAAACGATGTTTCAGTGCCGCCCGACCACTCCGAGCAGTCAACACGATAGAATTATCATCAATACCCACATCGTGCGGATTTATAATTTCGTAAGTTTGGATATTCTTTAATACTCCGTCTTGATGGATACCCGAAGAATGCGAAAAAGCATTTCTTCCCACGATTGCTTTATTGGGCTGCACCGGCATGTTCATCAAACCCGACACCATACGCGAGATAGGATAAATCTTTTGCGTGGATATATTTGTCTGAATATTAAGGTCGTAATGACTTTTCAGAATCATTGCAATCTCTTCAAGTGCGGTATTTCCTGCTCTCTCACCTATACCGTTTATCGTTACCTCCACTTGCCTTGCTCCGGCCATAACTCCAGCCATCGTATTAGCTGTTGCCATTCCCAAATCATTGTGGCAATGAGTCGAAATAATCGCTTTATCAATCCCTGTCACATGTTCCATCAAATATTGAATCTTTGCTCCATACTCTGAGGGAAGGCAATATCCTGTTGTATCCGGGATGTTCACCACCATAGCCCCTGCTTTGATAACCGCTTCAACAACTCTTGCTAGATATTCATTGTCTGTTCGTCCCGCATCTTCGGCATAGAACTCTACGTCCTCTACATATTTCTTAGCATATTTAACAGCTGCTACTGCTCGTTCTATAATTTCTTCCCTATTAGAATTGAACTTGTATTTGATGTGAGCATCCGAAGTTCCTATTCCTGTATGAATGCGTTTATGCTTCGCAAATTTGAGTGCTTCGGCAGCTATATCAATATCTTTTTCTACCGCACGGGTTAATGCGCAAATGGTAGGCCATGTCACTGCTTTAGATATTTCTATCACGGAATTAAAATCTCCGGGACTAGATACAGGGAAACCTGCTTCAATAACATCCACTCCGAGGGACTCCAATGCTTTCGCTACTTGAATCTTTTCCACCGTATTCAACTGACATCCGGGCACTTGCTCTCCATCCCTAAGAGTAGTATCAAAAATAAATAATCTGTCGTCCATCTTTTCTGTCTTTATTTATTAGCAATAAAAAAAGCCTTTCACACTAAGAAGTGAGAAAGGCTTTCATATATTTTCATTTATATTTATTTATGCACAACACTCACTTCCACCAAGCTGACTTAGGAGAATAATAATATTGCATAGAAGAATATGTATAAATGATTGATTCATTTTATCTCTGTTTTTTATTTAACGCTACAAAGATAAACATTAATTCTTAAATTCAAAAGAAAGTGTAAGCTATTTAACTATTTATGTAACATTTTATAAGTATATCAATACTATATCAGCTAATATATCACACTGTTACTTTTTACACGCATCAGCCTTAGAGCAAGACTTTGCCGAATCACAAACTTCAGCAGCACAACTTTTAGTAGAATCAGTAGCAACACAAGTAGTTGAATCAGTAGCACAAGCTTGTCCGCAAGAAGATTTCTTGTTACAGCAAGAAGCCATAGCAAAAATCAGAACTAAAGCACAAACACTCGTTAATAATTTCGTTTTCATAATCAATTTGCTTTTTACATAAATACTAAAGATACAATTAAAACAACATTGCAAAGGTAGTTATTATTAGCCTGATAATTTATTCTATTATGCGCTGTGGTAGTGAATGATACATAAAGAACGTATATAATTATGTATAAACGTCAAAAAGCCTCGCATATCTTTCGACATACGAGGCTTTGATAAAA
>JAVVPX010000108.1:0-6097 GCA_036655555.1 Bacteroidaceae bacterium
TAAGTACGTATTTATAATATAACGGACATTAAGTCTAAAATGGTAGTGAATTATAAACCCCTTTTTGCATCTAAAAAAAGCCATTTTTGGAGCTAAAACGATCAAAACATTCAAATTTAACAATAATAAACACGCTTTTTAGCTCAAATCATTAGGTAAAAGCTTAAAATCGGAAAGAAAAAGCCCGCTAAATATATTATTTTAGCGGGCTTTTTTTGGTTATTAACCAAAAGGTGCTTATCTGCATGAGATAATAATTGTTGTCTTACCAAGATTCGAACTTGGTCTGACAGAACCAAAAACTGTAGTGCTACCATTACACCATAAGACAATCATTACTGCTTTCTGTTAAAAAGCGATGCAAAGATAAAGCTTTCCCTATTATCTACCAAATATTTGATAGACTTTTTACTTAACTATGATAAGGAAATAGTTCTTTTTCCCTTTTTGCACCAACAGATACTTATCATCTAATAGGTCGGCGGCGGTAATTAGTTGGTCAAAGGCTACAAGTTTCTCTTTATTCAAAGAAACTCCACCTCCTTGCACGAGCTTACGCATTTCCCCTTTAGAGGCAAACACTGCTGCATTGTCTACAAACAAGTCTACCGCTTTGATGCCGGAGGCTAACAAGTCTTTTGATATTTCGAACTGTGGGACGCCTTCGAACACTGCCAACAAAGTATCTTCATCGAGTTTCTTTAGCGAATCGGAGGTTGCGTTGCCGAAAAGAATATTGGAAGCATCGACTGCTGCGTTATAATCTTCTTCGGAATGCACCATAATAGTTACTTCTTTAGCCAGACGCTTCTGAAGGATGCGGTTATGAGGTGCTTCGGCATGCTCTGCTATTAAGGCTTCTATTTCCTCTTTAGATAAGGAAGTAAATATCTTGATATAACGAGCAGCATCATCGTCGCTCACGTTCAGCCAGAATTGATAGAATTTATAAGGAGAAGTATAGCGAGCATCTAACCAAATATTGCCGGATTCTGTTTTCCCGAATTTTCCTCCATCTGCCTTGGTTATTAGTGGAGAGGTTAGCGCATAGGCTTCGCCCCCATTGGTACGACGGATAAGCTCTGTTCCCGTGGTGATGTTTCCCCATTGGTCGGAACCGCCCATTTGAAGTTTACAACCCATAGTCTCATTGAGATGAAGAAAGTCGTATCCTTGCAACAGCTGATAAGTAAATTCAGTGAATGATAGTCCGTCGCGAGCTTCACCGTTGAGGCGTTTTTTTACGGAATCTTTCGACATCATATAGTTTACCGTGATATGCTTACCTACTTCGCGAGCAAAATCAAGGAAAGTAAAATCTTTCATCCAATCATAATTATTCACCAATTCAGCCCGATTGGGAGCATCGGAGTCGAAGTCTAGGAATTTAGCTAGTTGACGCTTCATTCCGTCCATGTTGTGTTGCAAAGTCTCCTCGTTAAGCAAGTTTCGTTCTGCAGATTTACCTGAAGGGTCTCCAATCATTCCTGTTGCGCCACCAATAAGAGCCAACGGCTTGTGTCCACAACGTTGGAAGTGACGAAGAATCATCACGCTACATAAGTGTCCAATGTGTAATGAATCGGCTGTGGGGTCAAAACCTATATAAGCAGTTACTTGTTCCTTAGCCAATAGTTCTTCCGTGCCGGGCATCATATCGTGCACCATTCCACGCCATCTTAGTTCTTCTACAAAATTCATCGAATGATTTTAATTAGTTTATAAAGACAAAAGTACGATTCTTTATTTTATCAAGCAACTGTTAGTGATTAAAAAAAACGTCTTTACTATTTTGTTGAATCTGAGTGAGCAATTGATAATAAGGGATTGAGCGAGCGTCAGCTATCTGTTGATAAAGTATCTCGATATTGTTTTCGCTCTCATCTGTTTCGAGAAACAGTTTGTTGAGAGGTACCAAACAGAGGGCATCTTGTTGATATTTCTCTCCGAAAGAAATGTAGAATCCCTGTTTTATCAGTTGTTCAACAATAGACTTTTTAGCTCTAAAGCCATGGATAATCCAAGGAGTAGTAGGCTTAATCTTCTTTTTGAGTTGAATTAATTCGTTAAAAGCACGCACACAATGGATAACGACCGGCAAGCGTAATTGTTCCGCCACAGCTACCTGAATTTCAACTATTTTAGTTTGAAGTGTCATGTCGGTAGTTATTAATTTGTCTAATCCTATTTCGCCAATAGCGACAACCTGCGGATGACTAGCTACCCTAATGAGTTCATCAATCCATTCATTTCCGTCTATCTCCGCAACAGACCAAGGATGAATGCCCACAGAATAGCAGTTTCCTTCTACCGGATTGAAATCGGAAGGAGAAACGCTAGTAATAGCCTTCGAAGCGTTTTCCGATTGATGAGTATGTATATCGAGAATATCCATTAAGGTACGGGATCATAACCTGAACCGCCCCAAGGATGGCAGCGAAGAATACGACGAATAGCCAAATAAAGTCCTTTGAACGGACCATGTTTTTTTATCGCCTCAATAGCGTATTGCGAGCAAGTGGGAACAAATCGGCACGATGGCGGAGTCATAGGCGAGATACACGCTCTATAAAAATAGATAGGGAAAAGAAGGATATAAGACAAAAGCTTTTTCATTCCGTTTGTTCAGCTATTCTTTTAAGTAAACCAACCACTTTAGTCTCTATCTCGTCAGAAGAGCGAAGTTCATGGTCGAGATAGATAAAAGCAATAGCCAAGCCCGTTCCCTTTTCTTGTAAAAGTTGAAGTAGTTCGTGTTTGTTTTTTCGATAAGCCTCCCGTATCTGTCGCTTCACCCGATTGCGTTTAACAGCTCTTTTGAATCTCTTTTTCGGCACGCTTATCAGGATAGAAGCTTCCGCTTCTTCCTTCTGCTCCATAGGCATAAACACCACTCGCAAAGGGAAAGTCGAAAAAGACTTGGCACTTCCCGAAAAGAGCTGTTCGATAGTTGTTCTACTATTCAATCGCTCTGCTTTACACAAAGTGTTTTTGCCTATAATCTGCAATATTTATTTCTTATTTGTCTTTTTTATAAACATATCCAAGGCTGCTGTCATCGAAGGAGCCTCAACGGTGGGTGCTTCTAAGTCGAGACGAAGTCCGGCATCACGTACAGCTTTGGCTGTAGTAGGTCCAAAACTTGCAATAGCAATATCCTTTTGTTCAAAGTTAGGGAAGTTCTTGGTTAATGAGCTAATACCTGAAGGACTAAAGAAAATAAGCATATCGTAATCGAAAGTTTCGCCTTCTTCAAAGTCGTTACTTACCGTGCGATACATGACTGCTTCGGCATGATTAATCTTATTCTTATCAAGTAGGTTCGCCAGTTCTTCGTTGTGGACATCGGACATTGGGACCAGATACTTCTCGGTATTATGTTTCACCATAGAAGGTAGTAAATCGTCTATCTTCCCCGTATTACCAAAGAATATTTTACGTTTACGATATTGTACATACTTTTGGATATACAATGCAACAGCTTCCGTCACACAGAAATATTTCATCGTCTCGGGTATAGTTACTCGAAGTTCCGAACACAAATGGAAGAAATGGTCTATTGCGTGCCGCGAAGTAAAAACGACGGCGGTATAATCTAAAATAGCAACCTTTTGTTGTCTAAACTCTTTCGCTGACAAGCTCTCTACCTTGATGAAAGGACGAAACACAATCGTCACTCCATACTTTTCAGCTATATCATAATAAGGAGACTTCTCTGAAGCTGGTTTAGGCTGCGATACAAGTACTTTATTAATTTTCAATGTCCTAATATTTTATTAGCAATAAGTTGTTGATTTGAACTATACCTTGAAATAAGATAAAGCAAGGCATTAATTCGAGCGCACAAAAGTAGACAATTAAATACAAAAAGCCATACAAATTGGAAGAAAAAAGCTTCAGGTACTTATAAAACATCAGCAACTTAGTTAAAAGGAACAATAAAAGTGCAATAAGCAAAAGTACATTCAATGATAAATCGAAATAAATCATCATTAAGACAATGGGAAAAAGACTAATACCAAAAAAGCGAAGGATAGTAGAATAAGATTCCAGCCACATATTTGTTGTACTTTTATCAAAAAAAACCCAACCAAGAAAATGGTAGACCATCCACTTAAGTAAATAAAAAAGAGCAAAATAAAGGATATATATACCTAGCACTAAATTAGGGTGTACGACATCGAAAAGTTGAGGAAGTTTAGTATGAAAATAATCAAAACAACATATTCCCATGAGAATACAAGTTTGAGTAAGAAGAACCAAACCGTATCTAAAATCGGCAGCTGTAGAATTAGCAAATATACTATTCCGTTCTTTAGTTCGATAAAAGTCTTTGACCTCTTGAATTAAGAATCTCTTCCCGTAAGTAAATACATAAGCGACAAAAAAGAAACAAAGAAAGACAATAGCTGTCACTCCATCATCTGCTCGAAGCCGATAAGCTAAAGGGTCTCCCCTAAAACCTACTTGAGGTGCTCCCTTTTCCACAACTAAGTGTGTGGAATCGCCGGACGTATATTGTTCTGCGTAATATAGTTCGAGCGTATCTTTGGGAGTTTCCACCTGTAGTGTGTCTATAACCCAATTGGTAGTGTCGCCTAAGATTTCGTTGCTCATATTGCAGCAAACTTACGTATTTCCTTATCCCATATAGGAGTAGCGTAGAGCAAGTCCACAGCTTCTTTGGGAGTGTTAGCCACTTGCCATATATTGCCATGCTGTGGTCTCATAAAGTTTTGTTCGATGGCTTGCCCTAGCATATCCAACAAAGAATCAAAAAAATGATTTGTATTCAGAATCACAATAGGATTTAAATAAAGTCCTAATTGCTTCCAAGTAATTATTTCGAGAAGTTCTTCCAACGTGCCACACCCACCGGGCAGCGCAATCACCCCATCGGATAAGTCCGCCATGAGTTGTTTGCGTTCGTGCATATTTTCCACTTCTATCAACTTTGTTAAATGGGGATGATGCCAATTTTGCTCCACCATGAAGCGAGGAATCACCCCCGTTACTTGTCCACCTGCCTGCAAAACAGCATCAGCTACCGTTCTCATCAATCCAATATTACCTGCGCCATTCACTAAACGAATCTTTTGTTCGGCTAAAAGCGTACCAAGGCATTCTGCTGCCTCAAAATAAACGGTATCAATTTTTGTGCTCGAAGCACTGTATACACAAACAGAGGCTATTTTATTCATTTTCTTCTATATCTACCTATTAGCCTTCGAACTCCAATTCTCCAAAGAAATCGGAACGATGAAAGTCGGGCTTCTCTATCTTTATTGGGTTCCATGAAAGGAAGTGAGGCGTTTGCAATTCATCTCCACATTTATAAAAGTTTCCTTTCAATACCTGTCCATCCAATGCAGTTATTTGGTGTTTAAAGAACACAGCATACGGAATGATTAACGAAAGTTCCCATTTACAATTACCAATACGTTCATCGAAAGGTTTATTACCTAAACTCGACCAACGTTGAACCTTTGCAATCGTTTCTTTAGAAGCGTGTTCCCTAGCATTACGGTCCTTGCCCACTCCTATCAACACCGTACCAATGCAATTACACTCTATGTTATAGTATAGCTTATCGGAAGCAGGCATTACAAAGAATTCCATGCAAGAATCTGTCCAGACCGATCCATTATCTTCTCCGTATTTAGCTCTCACGCTCTTTTCTTCCACTCGGTAGTTCAACAATATATGTCCATCGGCATAGGCTATCCTCGCCTCCGCCAATGGACGATAAGGATATTCTTTCCAATTAACAGTTGCTACCGGTTGAAACTCAACGCCTTCTTTGTCCATTAACTTTGACAATTCACTAGCGGGAGTATTTCCTAAATTCAGTTTTCGTACTAACAGTTTGTTCATTATTAATAGAGTTTATAGACAACTTTTAATGTAGTCGGACATTTCGGTTAGGTGAGATTCAACACTTTCGAGCAATTTGAATTGCGCCTTTGTTCTCACCAAGTTATGTTCCGGATATTTAATTTTGTAATAAGTATCCCCATTAATGTAGTCGGTAAGGAATCGAACACATTGCATATAAGGGAAGAGCGTAGCTGCATAAGGCAGATTTTCTATTTCTATA
>JAVVPX010000109.1:0-5642 GCA_036655555.1 Bacteroidaceae bacterium
TCACTTCCATTCACTACGACAGACAGGTCTCCACTATAAGTACCTGCAACTTTAGCTCCTAAATTTTCATCCTTGTTTGGTGTTGCATCATCATCGTCACCACAACTTGCCAGCATAAACACAGCAGCAATAGCAAATAATAAATTCTTTTTCATGTTTTTTTATTTAAATAAAATTATTAAAATAGATATGCGAACCCAATATTTGCATAAATAGGATACATATCGAAAGTTACACTATCAAAATCTTCGGGAAATATAGAATTGAGTCCCCAAGTAAGGTCAGCATAAATACTGAGATGCGAAAAAGCTTTCCACTCTGTGCCTATCTGTGTTCCCCATTGAAACGTACGTATATCTTTAGAGAAGTCGTAAGTAGCAGAAGGCACATTTACTTTTTCACCAATCGGGTTTTCATTTCTAAGATACCCATTGTAAGCAGAGCCCGAAAATTCGCCTTCAGTCAAAAAAGAGACGTATGGTCCTGCCTTAACGACCCAACGCGGAGACACTTTGTAAAGAGCCAACACGGGGATAGTCAGATATGAATTACGAACTTTAGTTCTCACATACCCAGTCCAAGCCCCCTTCATCTCTCCTCCATCTTCGGCAATCATTTCCATATGATAATTCTTCACTTTAGCATCCGTCTTCATTCCTTTATTTTCTAATCGAAGACCAATACCCACTCCCCATTTCTTTCCAAAATATTTATTCACATCCCCCTCAATAGCAATAGCAATAGTTGGATTATACTTTTCTAACGACCTTATCTCAACGGGCAACGGCATAGGCGAAGTCCCCCCAATATTAAATCCTGCCTTAATTTCGTATTCAAGTCCTCTTAATGTAGAGCGAATAATTCCTTCGTTTCTTTCTTTTTGTGCATTTGCAGAAGATACGGAAACCAGCAATAAGGTAAAGAGACAAAAAAATAGTTTATTTATTTTCATTAGTGGCTTAAATTTAGTTCTTGTCGAAAACAAGTTCAACTTCATCTATATACAACGTACTTCCAATAGCTCCTTGAAAATAAGCTCCTTCTATACTAGAGGTAAACACAATAGCGATACTATATTTGTTATTATTCAACTTTTCTTTATCTATTGTTTTCCCTTTTTTCATAATGAATGGAAGTTCAAATCTAGTCCATTCGTCAGGTTCTCCTGCATTTTCAAGTCTTGCCATACTTACTATATTAGGGCTCGTTAACACGTCCGCTCCATTGAGAGATTTTAGTTTATCGTCAGTTTCATAAAAAACGCCATAAATATCGCAAGCATCTTTCTGACCCGGCACTGCGTTTGCATTCGCGTCTTGAAGCGTTTTTCCTGCCTTATATTTATAATATCCCGTAAGAGTAACCGGTTTATATTGAAAAGCTAATCCGAAAAGGGTAGATTCTCTCGGCTTAGATGTAGCATTATTCACATCAAAGCTGCCAATAAATACATTTCCGGCGGCTATTCGCATATTAATACTAGGAAGAGCACCAAATGAACCGGTATCTTTAGTTTCTAATTTTACGCATTTTCCTTTTACTCCAAAATCATTGGTTGTAGTTGGGTATCCATTCGGGCTTTTTGTATCCGGCATTTTACCGGTTAATAAATATCCCGGATTACCGGTAGCCCAAATATATTGTTTCTGTTCGTTCTTTGCAATTTCATAAAAGGAATAATATTTATTATGCTCTACTCCCCCATCCAATCCTGAATGTTCAAAGCTGTATTTTGTCGGCATTTCTGTAATATCGAACGTCAATTGATAAGTTTTACTCCATTTACCATCTTGAGAAGTGACTGTATAGCTTTGAGGAGTTGTGAAATCTCGTTCTGTACCGCTAGCAGGTTCAATGGTAGCTCCGGGAGTTAATACAAATTCAGGAGCAAGATGAGTAAGGTCTGTATCTGTTTTTACCATAATACTTATTCTCCCATTGATTGTCCCTATTTTTTTTAATGTATCAGCTTGTTGTTTGAGAATATCTTTCTCCTTGATGATACAAAAATTAATATCGGCTTCTGCATTAAGAGCTTCGTCCTTTATGCAAGAGTTTAATCCTATACTTAATATTAAAATAACTAGTGCGATTTCTAATTTCATTCTAATCGTTTATTCGTCAATGAACAGTACTTAATGCCGTAATAAAATAAGGGCACAAAGTTAAATATTTTATTCGACATAACAAGGTATTATGGTATATTTCTAGTCTTAGCCATTCTGTTTTACACGGCTATAAGCTTACATAATTGCGAGCAATTACTTTAATTATCCCTATCTATCAAACATTTAAAAACGTTGCAAAGTAACTTATAATTAGCATCTCCTACAAGGTCTATTTATTTGTATTTATGCTCTAATACTTAAAGAAGAAAGATGAGGAGATTAATACGCATCTTGTTTTTTTAATATCTTTCACAAGAAAATACTAAGTTACAATATAAACTTTTCGTACATTTGGAGCTTACTTAGAACTATATTTAAGAGAACAAACAACGATGATAAAATCAGAAAGGAATCAAATAATAGACCTTGTTCAACGAGAGGTAATTCCGGCAATAGGATGCACCGAACCGATAGCTGTAGCATTGGCAGTCGCTAAAGCCAGCGAGACATTAGGCAAACTTCCCCAAAAGATAACAGTTTATTTGAGCGCAAACATATTAAAGAACGCAATGGGAGTAGGTATTCCGGGGACAGGTATGATTGGATTGCCTATTGCTGTGGCCTTAGGTGCATTAATAGGCAAGTCGAAATATCAATTGGAGGTACTAAAAGATAGTACGCCGGAAGCAGTGGAACAAGGGCGAAAGATGATTGCCGAACGAAAGATTACAATTTCATTAAAGGAAGACATTACCGAAAAACTTTATATTGAGGTCATTTGCGAAGCGGAATCAGAAAAAGCTACCGCTATTATCTCCGGCGAGCATACTAATTTTGTGTATATAGCAAAAGGAGAATACGTATTGTTAAATAAGAATCAGTCGACAAAAGAAGTGGATGAAGAAGAAGATTTAAAACTCAATCTTCGCAAAGTTCACGAATTCGCCACAACAGCTCCTTTAGCTGAAATTCGCTTTATATTAAAAGCCGCAGAACTGAATAAAGCGGCTGCAGACAAATCTTTCAAAGGGGACTATGGACATTCTTTAGGTAAAACAATGCGAGGAAAATACGAGCGAGAAGTAATGGGCGATAGCGTATTTTCTCATATTTTATCATACACTTCCGCAGCTTGCGACGCTCGCATGGCAGGAGCAATGATTCCGGTAATGAGCAATTCGGGCAGTGGCAATCAAGGTATTGCGGCAACATTACCCGTAGTAATATATGCCGAAGATACACACGCAGGAGAAGAAGAACTAATTCGAGCATTAATGCTTAGTCATCTAACCGCCATTTATATCAAACAAAGTTTAGGACGGCTTTCTGCTCTTTGCGGATGTGTGGTAGCTGCTACGGGTTCGAGTTGCGGAATTACTTATTTAATGGGAGGCACGTATGAACAAATCTCTTTTGCGGTAAAGAACATGATAGCTAATTTAACGGGAGTTATTTGCGATGGGGCCAAGCCTAGTTGTGCATTAAAACTCACGAGTGGAGTATCTACTGCGGTGCTTTCGGCAATGATGGCAATGGAAAATAAATGCGTAACTTCGGTAGAGGGAATTATCGACGAAGATGTGGATAAGAGCATCCGTAACTTGACACTGATAGGTTCTGAAGGAATGAGCGAAACGGATAAAATGGTGCTAAATATTATGACCAACAAATAATTAATATAAAAACAGATGCGGACTTAACTAATTGAAATTCGTTAAGTCCGCATCTTTAAAAAGTTCCAATAAACTTTTATTTTTTAATGGCAATGCCCACCTGAGCAACATCCACCTTCACTATCATCGTCGCAATCGCAACCGTCTCCGCAGCAGTCACAACCGCAACCTCCACCATTACTCATTGCATTGATAGTCTCTTGAATTTCTTCGTTAGTAGCAGCACGAGATTCAAGTACTTCGCCAATAAAAGTCAAATCTTCTCCGGCGAGCGGATGATTCATATCCATCACTACCGTGTCGGCTTTTACTTCTACCACTGTTCCATTCATACGATTGCCATCGGCATCCATCAAAGGAACTATATTACCATCAAATATACGTTCCGCATCGAACTTACCATCGATTTCGAATATATTTTTAGGAATATCTATCACGTGTTCGTCGTCGTAATCTCCATACGCTTCGGCAAAAGGGATGGTAAATTCAAACTTATCACCAATCTTTAAGTCTTTAAGTTGAGATTCAAATGCATCCAGCGTTGTACCCATACCCGAAATGAATTGAAAAGGGTGTTCTCTGTCTGCTTTTTCAACTAGGTCTCTTTCTCCATCTTCGGTAGTGTATAGCTCGTAAGCAACGGTGATGTACTTGTTAGGCGTTGTTTCCATTTAATTTTATTTTTATATGATTATTTGTTCAGATTGTTCTGAATTGACAAAGATACGGATTATTTATTACTCACCCGTTGCTCGTACGCAAATTTCAGATTATTTATTGCTTTTTGTACAACACTCCTTGGACAACCAATGTTCATTCGCATAAAACCCATTCCCTCTTTGCCAAACATTGCCCCTTCGTTAAGAGCTAAATGAGCATCATCTACAAAAAAATCAATCAATTCTTGCTGCGAAAAGCACAGTTCTCTACAATCAAGAAAGACTAGATAAGAAGCTTGTGGGCGAATAACCTTTATTTTAGGAGTGTAAATTTGCAAAGAGTTGTCTAACAAATCTACGTTCCCTTGAATATATTCCGTAACTTGCCTCAGCCAGTCTTCTCCCTGCTCGTAAGCCGCTGCTACACTCAAAAAGGCAAAGAGATGTCCATTGCCCAATTCGCAATTTTCTATAAAGGTAACAAAACGTTCTCTAATATCCGGATTCTCGATAATAGCATACGAGCTACTCAGTCCCGGCATATTAAAAGCTTTGCTTGCTGCCATGAAAGTAATAGAGCCAAGAGCTGCTTCTTTAGATAGGGTAGCAAAAGGAGTGTGATAGAAATTGGGAAGAGTAAGGTCGGCATGAATTTCATCGGATATTACTAAAATATGATTTTCGTTGCAAATTTCAGCAATAGTAGCAAGTTCTTCCTTACTCCACACTCTTCCACCGGGATTATGAGGATTGCAAAGAATAAATAGTTTGCAATCTTTATCTATTATTTGTCGCAACTGTTCTATATCCATCTTATATTCCCCATTTTGGAGTACCAAAGGATTATAAATCGGTATTCGCCCATTCTTTTGAGTGACTAGAAAAAAAGGATGATAGACAGGAGTTTGCATAATTACTTTATCGCCGGGACGAGTAAAACATTGAATCACAAAAGCCAGTCCGGGTACAATACCCGGTGTAAATTGGATCATATCTGCCGATACTTTCCATTGATATTTTTTCTTAAGCCATTGACTAATAAGGGAAAAGTAACTTGGAGTTTTACAAGTATAACCCAATATCTCATGTTCACAACGTTTACGAATAGCTTCCATAATAAACGGTGGAGTACGGAAATCCATATCGGCAACCCACATAGGAATCAATTCTTTATCTCCCCAATGTGAGCGAAGACCTTCTAT
>JAVVPX010000110.1:0-5636 GCA_036655555.1 Bacteroidaceae bacterium
GTGTAAGGCGCATACCCACTCAGCACCTAATCAAATTGTAGTAAGCCGGATTTTCATGAGAGCTGTAAGACATCTTTCCCATAAAGCGACCAAAGTTTTCTTCCATTACCAACGAAATAAAGTTATCTCCTCCTTGCTGATAAGCAGCTAGATACCAGATAGCCGGTAAAATGCAGGATATCACCCCAACTAGCGACAACGAAAGAATAGTTTTTTGTATTTTGGTTCCTCGCAAAAGTAGATAAACACCGGTAACTAAGCAAGGAAGGATAATTCCCACCGGTCCTTTTGTTAATGCGGCAATTCCCATAAATAAAGTAGCAAGCCAAGGAAATCTTTGTTGTCCTTTCTCACACCATCGATAGAGTTGATATAATGCCAATACAATAAAGGCTGTAAGTACCATGTCTACTCGACAATTAGCTCCTGCCCGATGCACTTCAAAATTAGTAAGAGTAATAACTGCCATTAAGAACGCAATCTTCTTGCCTCTACGTTTGGCATAAAATACGAAACCGACCAATACCATTGCTATCAAAGCCAAAGCCGACGGCATACGCGATGTGTACTCTGTTACTTCACCGCCAACACTCGAAAAAGCAGCTATGCACCAATGAAAGAAAGGAGGCTTATACGCAATGTCTCCGCCATTATTGGTAGGTAATATCCAATTCCCGTTTTCTAGCATAGAATAAGATACTATTGCCTCACGAGGTTCTCCTTTTGTATTAAAGTTTGTCAATCCCAAAAAGGGGAGAATTGTAATGACGCAAATTAATACTAAAAGGATTAATGTTTTATTTTTCATAAACGTGCTTTTATTTTGTGAAAGTGCAAAAGTAAACATAAAATTGGAGTATATTCGTGTTTTTAAGTAATTAATTAACATCAATTTAAAAGATAATCGAACTCAATTCACTGCTTTTTTACGGCATATTAAGAAATATAAAAACATTTCTTCTTACATTTGCCTTTCTTAATAAAGAAGACCATTGATGATGGAAAGAATATTCCTAATAGGATATATGGGATCCGGCAAAACCACTCTTGGAAAAGTTTTGGCAAAAGAGTTAAAGCTATCGTTTGTCGATTTAGATTGGTACATAGAAGAGCGGTTACATCGTTCTGTTCAGACGCTATTTGCAGAACGAGGCGAAGAAAGCTTTCGTCTATTAGAGCAGCAAATGCTTCGTGAAGCAGCTGAATTTGAAAATGTCGTAATCTCTACGGGAGGAGGAGCGCCTTGTTTCTTTGATAATATGCAATTCATGAATGAGATGGGTACAACGATATTTCTAAATGTCAGCATCGAAGTTCTGTTTCGTCGGCTCAAAGTAGCCAAATATTCTCGACCTTTACTAAAAGAGAAAACTGATGATGAACTCAAAGCTTTTATATCTACCGCCTTATCTCAACGGTTACGGTATTATTCGCAAGCCAAATATACGATGAATGCCGATGAATTAGAGAGTAATAAAGAAATTAAGCAGACTATTGACAAACTTTTGAGATTACTTCACCCTTATAATTAATAAAACTGTTAGTTCAAACGTAATATTTCCTATTGTTCTGATTGTTAGATATAGATTTATACGTACTTTTGTAACTTTAATCATTCATTTAAAACAGAAGTAGACAGAAATGAGAAAATGGCGTATTGAAGACTCTGAAGAACTCTATAACATTACGGGATGGGGAACCTCTTACTTTGGTATCAATGATAAAGGTCATGTAACGGTTACTCCCCGTAAAGACGGAGTATCGGTAGATATTAAAGAACTAGTCGATGAATTACAGTTGCGAGACGTTTCGGCTCCTATGCTTTTACGATTTCCTGATATTTTGGATAATCGTATCGAAAAGACGGCAATGTGTTTTCAACAAGCATCCGAAGAATACGGTTACAAAGCCGAAAACTTTATCATCTATCCTATTAAAGTAAATCAAATGCGTCCGGTGGTAGAAGAAATTATCAGCCATGGGAAGAAATACAATTTAGGTTTGGAAGCAGGTTCTAAACCTGAACTTCATGCCGTGATAGCTATTAATACCGACTCCGATTCTCTCATTATCTGTAACGGATACAAAGACGAAAGCTATATAGAACTAGCTCTGCTGGCTCAAAAGATGGGGAAAAGAATTTTTCTTGTAGCAGAAAAGCTCAACGAACTGAAGCTGATAGCTAAAATAGCTAAACGACTGAATGTGAAACCGAATCTTGGTATACGCATTAAGTTAGCTTCATCCGGTAGTGGGAAGTGGGAAGATAGTGGAGGAGATGCTAGTAAATTTGGATTAACATCCAGCGAATTGCTTGAAGCACTCGACTATCTTGAAAAGAAAGAAATGCAAGATTGTCTTAAACTGATACACTTCCACATTGGCAGTCAGGTGACTAAGATACGACGCATAAAGACTGCTCTTCGCGAAGCTTCACAATTTTATGTTCAGCTTCACGCAATGGGCTTTAAAATAGAATTTGTAGATATTGGCGGTGGATTGGGAGTAGACTACGATGGCACACGTTCTTCCAATAGCGAAAGTAGCGTGAACTATTCCATTAAATATTTTGTGAACGACTCTATTTCTACGCTAGTGGACGTAAGCGACAAGAATGGCATTCCACATCCGAATATTATTACCGAGAGCGGACGAGCACTTACTGCTCATCATTCCGTACTTGTTTTTGAAGTACTCGAAACGACCACTCTTCCCGAATGGGACGATGATATAGAAGTTAGTGAGAACGACCATGAATTAGTTCGCGAACTTTATGAAATATGGGACACGCTTAATCAAAACAAAATGATGGAAGCATGGCACGATGCCCAACAAATTCGTGAGGAAGCACTCGACTTGTTCAGTCATGGTATTGTTGACCTCAAAACTCGTGCTCAAATCGAACGCTTGTATTGGTCGGTCACTCGCGAAATTAATCAGATAGCATTAGGATTGAAACATGCACCCGATGAATTCCGTAAGTTAGGGAAACTATTAGCCGATAAGTATTTCTGTAATTTCTCTCTCTTTCAGTCGCTCCCTGATTCATGGGCTATTGACCAAATATTTCCTATTTTGCCTATTCAACGTTTGGACGAAAAACCCGACCGTTCGGCTACCCTACAAGATGTTACTTGCGATTCGGACGGCAAAATAGCAAATTTTATTTCTACTCGCAATACCTCTCACTACTTGCCTGTGCATAGTTTGAAGAGTAAGGAACCTTATTATATAGGTGTATTTTTGGTAGGAGCTTATCAAGAGATATTGGGAGATATGCACAATTTGTTTGGTGATACTAATGCCGTTCATGTATCGGTCAACGATAAAGGATACTGCATAGAGCAAATTATAGATGGAGAAACAGTGGCCGAAGTGCTCGATTACGTACAATATAGTCCTAAAAAGTTAGTGCGTACTTTAGAGACATGGGTAACGAAGTCTGTCAAAGACGGAAGAATTACGGTAGATGAAGGTAAGGAATTTCTTTCTAACTATCGTTCCGGACTTTATGGTTACACTTATTTGGAATAATACAGAGATGAACGAACCAATGCAAAGCTGTCCGGTCGAAACGTTGACGATCATAAAAGTAGGTGGCAAGATTGTGGAAGAGCCCGATACGCTTAGTTGTTTATTAGATGACTTTTCAGCTATTGAAGGTAACAAAATATTAGTGCATGGAGGCGGTCGGTCGGCAACAAAGATTGCTTCTTTGCTAGGTATTGAAAGTAAGATGATAGACGGACGGCGCATTACGGATGCCGAAACACTTAAAGTTGTGACGATGGTATATGGCGGTTTAGTCAACAAGACCATTGTAGCCGGATTGCAAGCACGAGGAGTGAATGCAATCGGGCTAACAGGTGTTGATGCCAATCTTATCCGTTCCGTTAAACGCCCCGTAAAAGAAATTGATTATGGTTTTGTGGGAGATGTAAAACAAGTGAATGCCCCTTTCCTTGCCAATCTTATTCATGAAGGCATTGTCCCGGTGCTTGCCCCGCTTACTCACGATGGTCAGGGCAATCTACTCAATACCAATGCTGATACCATTGCCGGCGAAACAGCTAAAGCACTTTCTTCATTTTTCGATGTTACCCTTGTATATTGTTTCGAGAAGAAAGGAGTTCTCAAAGATGAGAACGATGATGAAAGTGTGATACCATCCATTACTTATCCCGAATTTAAGGCTTACATAACCAATGGTATTATACAAGGAGGCATGATTCCTAAATTAGAAAATTCTTTTTCTGCTATTAATGCCGGAGTTAATAAGGTGATAATTACTTCATCTTCAACCATTAAAGATGGTGGTGGAACAATTATCACAAAATAATTCAAAAAAACTTTTATATCGGCTGTAACTTTTAGCCTATTCATTCGTCATTATAATAGAGATGCAAGAAATCAATTTCCGAAACGACATCCTGCCACTGAAAGATAAACTCTATCGGTTGGCTCTCAGGATTACGCTTAACAACGCTGAGGCAGAGGATGTAGTTCAAGATACAATGATTCGAGTCTGGAACAAGCGGGAGGAATGGATACAGTTTGATTCGATTGAAGCTTATTGCTTGACGGTTACACGAAATTTAGCAATAGATAGAAGTCAACAAAAAGAAGCTCAAAACGTAGAACTCACTCCCGAAATACAAGAATCTCCAGATGCATCCGGTCCTTATGACCAATTGGTGAATGAAGAACGAATGAATATCATTCACCAATTGGTTAATAAGTTACCCGAAAAGCAACGAGTAGTTATGCAATTACGAGATGTAGAGGGTAAAAGTTATAAAGAGATATCAGCACTCTTGCAAATAACAGAGGAACAAGTAAAAGTAAATCTGTTTAGAGCAAGACAAAAGATAAAACAACAGTATATAGAAATAGATGGATATGGATTATAAGTATATAGAACAGCTTTTAGAGCGATATTGGCAATGTGAAACTTCCCTTGAGGAAGAACAAATATTGCGTTCTTTCTTTCAACAGAAAGAGCTTCCCGCTCAATTGCTTCCTTTTAAGAACTTGTTTGTTTATCAACAAGAGCAAAAAGAGGTGACGCTGGGGGATGACTTTGATGCAAAGATTCTTTCTAAGGTTGAAAAACCTATTGTTAAAGCACGTCAATTGACGATAATGGGAAGGTTTATGCCTCTATTCAAAGCTGCGGCAGTGGTGGCAATTGTATTGTCTTTAGGCAATGCGGCACAACATTCATTCTTTATTGAAGATAAGTTAGATTATAACTATGACGCATATACAGATACTTATGATGACCCGCAGGTGGCTTATAAACAAATATCCTCTGCTTTGATGATGGTTTCTGAAGGTATCAACAAGTCGCAAGAACAACTTTCGGCTGATAGTTTGATACATAAATCTAAAAATGCTGATTCTATCATTGAATGATGAAAAGTGTTCTTTTAATATGTTGGATGACGTTACTATCAGTAGCTATCTCTGCTCAAGACTTTGCTTCTCGTTTTTTAGAGGAGCGTACAGATGACACTAATTTAAAGTGCATCAGTATTAGTCCAAAAATGATGCATGAAGTACTAAAGATAGACGTTGAAAAGGGGAACGAAGATATCTTGGATATAATTTCGAACCTAAAAAGTATGCAGATGTTG
>JAVVPX010000111.1:0-5564 GCA_036655555.1 Bacteroidaceae bacterium
AACAAGCTCCAAGAATAAAAATTAAAATTACCCCAATATGATAAACACCTTACTCCAACTTAGGGAAATTCAAAAAATCATTAAGGAACATAGAAAGGATTGAAAATTTTAACAACAAGGTTGCCTCGCTAGAGCAATTTTTATTAGAAAATAAATCCCAATCCACCTTTATGGTAATGTTGATTGGGAAAAAATAGACATCTACAATATAAATAAACACCTTATTTTACATTATGATAATTACAAAACTATGCTCTATTTGTGGGAAAGAACTACCAATTTCTGCTTTTTGGAAAAAGAAAAGCACAAAAAACGGCTATTATAGCATGTGTATCGATTGTTACAAAACGAGATACTATACGCAGAAAAAAAATACGTTGTATAAAAAGCAACATAGAATAGAAAATAAGGTTGAATATACTGGATGGGGAGGAATAAAGATAAGAGACGAAGATTGCACCAAATGTTCTAAATATGGAAATGCCTGCAAGGTGCATTTTGAAAGCGCAGGAATACAAATAGCACAAACATGTAAACATTTTATCTATGGAACCAATATTGCAAAAGATTACAAAACTACCACCAAGAGTTGAAAATACATTAAGAATAACAAGGAAAGGGCTTACTATACATGGAGGTCTTACGGCCCTATCTATAATAGACAGCGATTGTATATCAATCTATAATGACAAAATGGATCCTAAGAGTATATATATAAAAAAAAGTTCAGATGGGTATAGGTTAATAAAAAGAGGTCGTACTTATATGGTAAATTGCCTTAGCTTATATAGGAGGCTTAAAGATATATTAGAGGTTGACAAAGCTCTTTATAAAATAGGAGAGCCAGAATTGGTAAAAAATGAGTTGGTTGTTCCTATAATAACTGTTAAAAATTTATTAGATGAAAAATGATATTAATTATAAAGGTCTTACAAGGATTGGGTCAGACTATAATTGCGCAGATGGTGAATTATCAGAATGCGTTAATATGTTAACAGAAAACGGAGCTACAAGTGTTATACCTAAATTTAAAAGTATATCATTAGGGATACTTGGAAAAATTATTTACGTGCACAACACCACCGGTTCAGATAATTATTTTTTTATTGAAGGCTCTGTTTTAAAAGTTAGGAAAATAAGCGTAACACAATCAATATGTACTTTCAATCTATCCATTGGCATTACTGGAGATATTCTTAATATTAGCAATATAGGCAATACAATTATTATAACTGCTAAGAATGGTATTTTTTACGCACTATATAAAGACAGCGATTATAAATTGCTCAATAAGAAGCCTCCATTTACTAGTATAAACTTTGGTCTCAAAGCAGCTGGAGTCTCGAAAGAAGTAGCATTACAAATGTCTGGTAAATACAATAAAGATACATTTAAAATCAACGAGGATTACGTAGATATTGTTACAAATACTACCACGGCACTTATAAACAAGACAATTGTAGAAGACGTAAATAGCAAAAATTTATTTATGTACCCATTTCTTATCCGCTATGCATATAGACTATATGATGGCTCTTTATTTATGCATTCTGCTCCGGTATTAATGCTGCCATCATCCGCTAGAGCCCCTTATGTACAATTTATAGCATCTCTACAATCCGAAATAAATGTTGCTCAACTCATAATACATTCATGCGAATTGAAATACAAAATACAAAATATAGGAGAGGGGTTACTAATGTGGAAAGATATTATAAAAAGTATTGATATATTTATTTCTGAACCTATTAATTCTTATAATCAAAATGGGAAAATAGAGTACCTTCGGTGCCAAACACAAGAAGAAAAAGACCTTTATACCAATGATATATGTGTATGTTACTATGAGGATGAGGGTGGATTTCATATCATGAAGAAAACGTATCTATCGCCATCTTTTGCAGCACCTCTCCCTATGAGAGATAAAAATGATATATTAAAAGACATAAAAGAATGTGGAATATTCTATAAAATATCTTCAATTCCAATAGAAGATGTTGTAACAAACGACGTGTTTAAAAATGTTGATATAGGAAAAGAAACTATTAATACACTACAAGTACAAGAGATAATGAAAGATGATTATATTTCTCATGATTGTCTTATTGCCGGAAATAATTACGTTTATAATTCAAGACTTAATTTAACTAATGTTAAATCGGTGCCATTTAAAGGTTTTGACATAAATTCTATGACATGCTTTGGATACAATACAATAAATAATGAAAGCCATATTAAAGTAGATAGGATACACGTACATATAAAAGATATTAGTGGTGAGATTATTGTTAAAGAAGATGAAATTACTTCTATCTCCTATATAGGGTCTTATTTTTTCTACCCGAATCGCAATGCAATAAAACTAAGTATCATTTCTACAAGATGGGACAGTGCTACAAATAGCGACATCACTGTAATCACTCAAATAAAAATGAATGAGCATAAGAACCTTAATGGTGCAGTATCTTTTAAAGAATTTTCCACATTAGATTACGCAGGAAATTCAGTCATTTTACAATCTCAAAATAATTGCATCTTACATCCTAATAAAATATTTACATCAGAGGTTAATAATCCTTTTGTGTTTAATCCAAATGGTATAAACACTATCGGGACAGGTGATATTATTGCGATATCATCAACTACTAAAGCGCTTTCACAAGGTCAATTTGGCCAATTTCCATTATACGCATTTTCAACAGATGGTATATGGGCGCTAGAGGTTAACAATGTAGGCACCTATTCTTCTAAACAGATTATAGCAAGAGATGTTTTAAATAACGCAAAGAGTGTAACACAGATTGATGGAGCTATTGTTTTCTCAACAAGTAAGGGGCTTATGATAGTACAAGGTTCGGAAGTAATATGTTTATCAGAGCAATTAAATGGCAAGAATTTTAACGCTTCTACACTTGATAGAGTGGCTGCGAATGAACTGAAATTTGAACCAATGATAGGTGTTATTTCAGATGATATGCCGTTTAACGACTATATTAAGGGAGCAGAGATTGGCTATGATTATATTAACTCTAGGCTAGTAATAATAAACCCAATAAAAGGATATCAGTACTTATACTCTTTCATGTCAAAATCATTTACGAAAATATACCAAGCTTGCGAATATAGTTATATATTTAATAATTTCCCAAATAGCTATATTCAAGATAAGGCTTTTAATGTTTATGATTTCTCCTCTGCATTAGATATAAATACAGTGAAGAATAGAACACAAGGGTTAATTATTACGCGCGGATTAAAATTTGATACATTAGGGCTAAAGACTATAAATAGAATTATTAATCGTGGAATATGGGATAAAAACCTATCTTATGTGAAAACTGCAGTATATGGATCTGCTGATGGTTATAGATACTTGCGACTGTCTACGCTTATGGGCAAAAGTTGGAAATTATTCAGAATTGTGTTATATGTGAATCACCTGCCATCGGAAACATTATCCGGTACTTCGTTTGATACAGAAAATAGATACGCTAGTAAAATGAGATAGAAAAGGAGGCTATTCAACCTCCTTTTCTATCTCTTTTCTCATTTCTCTTAATTTACCAGAAAAGGAATTTTCTTCCGCTCTTGTGTCATTAATATCTACAGCTGATAAAGACGGTAGAATAAATTTACACATTGCAATATATAGCGAACAAAAGTCTGCAGGTTTGCAAGATAATAATTTGAGCTTAAATATTTCAAAATCTTCTTTTGCTAAATCAGACATAAGGCTCCGTAGTTCTTTCGTAACCTTGTTTGGGGTTCCTACTGTTCGCCCTCCTAATCTTCCTTTTCCATCGTTTTTTAGTCGTGCCATTATGGTTGAGCAGGTCTAAATACAGTCCCTGCAATTCTAGCTGTTATACATTTTTTAATATTACTATAGGCCTGTGACGCATTATCTAAATATCTAGGACTCTCTGCCGGTTCTACTATTGATAGATATTCAGAAAGAATAGAATTAACTATATAGTCCCTAATTGCATCATCCAATTCCCGTGAAAATATTTCTATCCAACTAATTGGAAATTCCATCTCATAAATAAGCTCACTACTATCATTTGTATAACCTGTTACATAAACCCCACACCTAGACGCAATCATACTTGCATACTTATTCAGTAAGCTCGATATCAAACTTGCATCCGGTTCAATGTCTGATGATTGTATTTGCTCACAATGTTCTATATTAGATTTATCTTGAAACATCTTAGAACGAGCAATTTTATCCGTAACAATGTTCACATCATACAATATATCATCCTTGTAGTATGCAAATTTCTTAACGTAGGGCTTTTTCATCTTATACTGTAGGTTTATGTATCGGCCTTTTTGGTGGTTGTTTAAAGAATGAGGCTTTAATTTCTTTAATATTATTAGAAGCAAGTTCAAAAAATGTTTTTGCTTCCCCTGGGGATGTTGCGTTATACCATTCAAAAATCATCATATTTGCGATATACTTATGCGCGAGCTCTGCTATTGTCTGAGTATAACTTTTGTTAAATCTCTCTGTTACTTCTAGCGATAATACAACTTTATCATCATCCCCAACAATAGTAGACTGTATATTATTAGCAATCATGCCTGTGCTATCTTTTAGATAGTATGAAAGATTTGTTTTTAAGGATTCGATGTTTGCCTGCATGGAGCGGAGTAGTTTATTATTATGCGCCTCCTCGTCAGAAGCTTGCATGTTATAAATTTGGTCGTTGTTAGTACCATTAAATCTACTTTTTCCAGCTAAGTAAGTCTCATTCTGCACCTCGTGCATAATCTCACTTTTGTACAAATTAATTGTTAATTCCATATCGTTTTTATTTAAATTTCCAACCTATTCTTTTTTTTGGAGACTGTCTATAATATATCATCATCATCATATCAGTTAAGCTCTGTTCTGCTATATCTTCGTATTCTTTTACTCTATCGGGTATAGTTAATTTTAGCCACTTAGAGAATGCTTGATTTACTATATACTTAGTTGCAGCATCTTGAACTTTATCAACCATGGTAGTATTAAAACTAACGGGGAAATTACAAGTAATTGAAGTATTTGTAGAGTTTGAAACAAACTCTTTTAATCTTGTTGTTAGATTAAGTACACTCTGTTCTATATGCTGCTCTATTAAAAATCTATCCTGTTCTTTAATTTTAATCACATCATATAGACTTTGCCCCTCTTTATTGTACTCTACTTTAGCAACAAAGCTAGATAAAGATACTATTGACGTGAATAAAGACGTTCTATCTATGTTAATTATCATTACCAAATTAATTTTAGCGAAAGATAAAAGATATACCGGGTTGTAAAACTCTATTTTTTCCCGTTTTTAATTAAAATATTTTTTATTCAGCTTGTAGCATATAAAAATTATAGCTGCTGCAATTATAATTAATATCGTATTCCTAAAAGCTACACCATGCCCTATTTTTTCCTTCATAATTATCTTGCCCTTATCTATTGTGTTTTCCTGCTTAATATCTATAGAATCTTTAATAATCTCATGCTTAATCTTAGAGGAATCTACCTGTTTAATATTTTTCTTAATTATAATTTTTCGTTT
>JAVVPX010000112.1:0-5385 GCA_036655555.1 Bacteroidaceae bacterium
CCGCACTAAAGCTTAGCAATAAGCCTAGCATTGCTAAACATAATTTGAATGTAATTTTTTGTTTCATAATTAGTTGCTGTTTGTTGTATTATATGCTCAATCTATCCAATCAAGTTTCTTGTTTTCTAAAGTAGCCCTTTTGGATGTAAAGTTACAACACGCCTACGGATAATTCTTTACCATATTAAAAAAACTTTATTATCAAATAACGAATTATAAATGAAGTACATCATGTTCCATTCGCTTTGTCGTTATTGCCAACAACAATCCCGACCGATTCAAAACGATTGAACCTTTCAATGGATAATATATTCGATTAATTATTTATACCGGTCAAATATGGGAGGTGTGCTTACTGTAAAAGTACTAATTTGAGAGCAAATCACAACTTACTTCCATAGCTATTTTAACTATTTCAGCCGTTACTAACACCACAAAGGTACTACTTTTGAATTATATTAAATCAAAAAAAAGGGATATATTTATTTCCCGGTTTAACTTTTAAGTGTATATTTGCCGACGAATTGGTGCAACGTCCTTCATCCACAAGAAGGAGTGCATAATAGGGAATACCGTGTTAAATCGGTAACAGTACCCGCTGCTGTGATTCTCGTAGAACCCGGACAATCGTGTCACTGGAGATAAATATCTCCGGGAAGGCGTCCGAAAGGGGAGAGATAAGTCAGAAGACCTGCCAATAATATCGAATGGATATCTTGTGCTTTCGGGAGTTAAAGCAAGGGTAAGAATAGGAAGGGATATGTCTTCTCCCTCTCTTTTCTTCTTATGGCACGAGATTATTCAATGATTTGGAATTTAATTTTGATTCTAAATATTGTTTAATTATTTACGCTTTATGAAAAGATTTACACATTTATTCTTCTTATTACTTTGCTTATGCCTAAGCTCAACTCCGGTTTGTTTGTGGGGACAAGGTAGCGAAACAGGCAATATCCATTTGATGGAAAATGGAATTAAGGAAGTGGCAGTGCAGAGCTCGCTGATGTTCTACGACGATGGAGGAGCTGCCGCAAATTATTCCGCTACTTTGGATGGAATAGTGACGTTCGTTCCTAAAAAGGGAGATGTTATTAAAATGGTATTCAAAAATTTTGAGACTTACTATAACGATGATTTCTATGTTTATAATGGTCGCGAAACCACAAGCAGCAATCAGCTCGCTAAGTATTACAACAAAAAGGCCAACCTACCGGATATTCTATCGTCTGCCGATGACGGAACTTTAACTATTAAGTTTAAGGGAACCAAAAACACGAAACCGGGTTGGGAAATAGAAGTATTTTCATATACTCCCAAGCCTCTTTCGCTGGGCGCAGTGAGCGTGACGGCTACCAATAGTTCCACGCTGCTAAAAGGGATGAAAGACGTTCCGATGTTGTGCGTAAATGTTGAAGTAAAAGGAGATAATGGTTTGGTGGATATTACCCAACTTAGCTTCGATAAAATGAAAACAACAGCTACTGCCGTTGCTGCAGCCACTATCTATTGCACCGATACTGTTAGTAGTTTTGGTTTCGATAAAACGTTTGCTAAAGCTCTTGCTGAGGCACCTTATACTTTCGATGGAAGTTATAAAGCAACCCGTCCGGGAGTTTATAAGTTTTGGCTAACTTACGATATTGCGCCAACAGCTCCTTTGGATAGTAAGATAGAAGCTAAATTTATTGCGGCTAAAATAGACGGAACCCAAGCAGAACCTGTGAAAGCAATTATAGCTTCCGCTGCTATCAAAAAAGGATTTAGTGGAACTTATTCCGTAGGTGAGGAGGCTGATTATCCTACTATAACTTCTGCCATAGCTGCCATGAAAAATGGTATCGATGGAGCGGTCGTTTTTGAATTAAAGAAGGGTGTATATAAAGAATTGGTCGAAATCCCGGAGATAGAAGGGGCTTCGGATATTAATACCATCACGATTAAATCAAAGAGTGGCAATTATGAAGATGTGCTTGTCTCCTATGAAATCTATGCTTCTAAATCCGATCATGGAACTTTTGCTATATCCGGTGCTGATTATCTGACTTTAGAAGGAATCACTTTGACAACGGGCAATAGCTCTTTCCCTAAATTACTTGAAGTGAAGAATGGGAGCCGTCACTTGACGATAAAGAATTGTCATCTTTATACTTCGATGAGTACTACCTTCGGAGGTACTTGTTTACTCTACACAGATGTATCGAAAGGTACTAACAATGACTTCTTCACGTTGGAAAACAATTTGATTGAAGGTGGATATAATGGTTTGGGTATGTATGGCACTTCTATTAATTTCGCAAAGCCTAAAGGTACTCGCATTCTTACTAATACTTTTCGCAATCAAGGTGCTAAGAGTATGTATTTTGCCTCTCCGGGTGAAATTGATTTGCTTATCAATGGAAATTTGATTGAGAATAATCAAACAACTAAAACAGATTTTAATGCAATAGACGCTACCACTTGCGAGGGATTCGTTTTTTCTAATAATGTGATAAACTTATCGACTAAAAGCTACGCAACGGGAATTTATCTTCGCCAAGCTATTGGCACGGTAGATAAGCAAGGATATGTGTTCAACAACGAAATCAATATCACCTGTTCGAGTAGTTCTCCTTCTTATGGAATTAACTTGACTAGTGCTTCTTCTTATCTTAATTTTACGAACAACACAGTGAGAATGAGTGGTGGAAACACAACCAACTCTGCTGCCGTGTCTCTAAATGCTGCTATGAATAATACAATTATTCAAAACAACATCTTCCAAAATGAGGCAAAAGGATATGTGTATCGCTTAAGCAAAGCTGCTTATTTGGTAGGTACTACGTTTTCTAACAATATGCTCTTTTCTAATGGGACGGCCTTTGCCTATGTGGCTGCTAACATTGCTGCTTTTGACGATTGGAAGGGCTCTTCTAAGGAAACAGACAGTTATGCGGAGCAGACTGCGTTCCTAACTAATGAAGTGCTCGAACCTGCTGCAATAGGCAATCTAAATCATGCGCTATCACTGACCTACGTAACTACCGATTTAAATGGAACTTTGCGAAGCACTACCAATCCTACGATTGGTGCTTATGAATATGCAGCGCAAATAGATGCTCCGATAATGAAACAAGGTTATCCGATGATTAGTGGTGTGAAATATGATGCGGCTTCTGTTACACTAAAGAGTTCGTTGAATGGGAAAGCATCTTTCTTGGTAAAGAAGGTCAAAGAAGCTGCTCCCACGGTTGAGGACGTTTTGACCGCCACAACTCTTGAGGTTCGCAAGGATAAAGAAGTAACATTCACGGTGGACGGACTCGATTCCCAGACCGATTATAAGTGCTATTTGGTATTGCAGAATCTAAAGTCCGTTCATTCGGAAGTATTGGCTAGCGAAATGTTTACTACCGATTATTTGCCTACTGAGGTTGCTACTTTTGAAGCAATAACTGCTACGAATAATGGATTTAAAGATGGAACAGCCAATTTTAATGGATTTACCGTTGCGGACATCACCGATGGCATTGGTTTTGGGAACAAGAAAGCGGCGCAAATAAACGGAGTGGGAACGGTAACCTTAACCAATTCAACAAAAGGGCTTAACTTAACCGGATTCTATTTAAAATCGGACGCGGCAGTGAGCTTGAAAGTGAAAGACGGGGAATCGAAAATTTCGGAGAAGTCACTTGCTTCGACCGACAACAAATGGGTTTTCTGCAACTTGAAAGATATGGGCAAGGTTGCGTCTTTGACTTTGACAACTACAAGCACTGCTGCGTTTGTTGACAATTTCAGTGGCAAACCTCAGCCAATCTTGTTTGCTTTGGATGATAAGTCGGTAAATGAAGGTACAGAAGTTACCATGAACACAAGTGTTTCGGGTGGCGTGGCTCCTTATACTTATGAATGGAAGAACAATAAGCAAGAAGTATTAGCATCTACGTCCTCTTATACATTCGCCCCAAAGCAGATAGGCGAATATACGTTGACAGTAACTGACGCATGGAATGCTTCCGCTACTCGAAAAGCTGTTGTGACCGTAGAGGGAAAAGCTTATACCGCAACATTCGAAAATCTATATCTCGATGCTGATAGCCGTTGGCGTGGAGATGAAGTGAACGGTGGAGACACTAAGTTTTATAGCGGTTCTTATGCTTTCGATAATAACTATACTAAAGATTGGAGCGCATGGTCAGGATTTGCTTATTCCAATAAAACAGTAAAATCTTCCGATGCGGAGTTTCGTTCTGCTGCCGGAAGTGGAGTAAACAACTCGGCTAACTATGCTGTTGCTTATGTTTATACTCAACCAACACTGACCATCACCAACAAGGCGGATGGCGAAGTTATTCAAGGATGCTACATCACTAACACAGCGTGGGCGGAAGATGCTATATTACATGGTGATGGAATGTCTACCGTACCCGGTGGATTTGCTAAAGGCGATTATTTTGAATTGACCGCAAAGGGAATGGATAAAGAAGGTAAGGTTACTGCGGAAACTGTTTACTATCTAGCAGATTATCGTTCGGACAAAGTTGCCGACCATTATTATCTGAATACATGGCAATGGTTAGACCTTAGCTCTCTTGGCAAGGTAAAGACCATGACTTTCTCGTTGAAAAGTACCAAAAAGAACGATTATGGAATGACTACCCCTGCCTATTTCTGTTTGGACGATATCAATGGGGAACGTATTATTTCAGATAAAATAGCTCAACCGGTGGCTTTGGGAAAAACATCTCTACCATTAGCTCAATTCTTTGCGTTCGATGACGTGAATGCTTCTGTTGTTTATTCAATAGAGGGTGATTACGACAACAGCAAGATAGGCGCAGTTGTAAAAGAGGGTCAATTAGATATTGATGGAAAAGAGAATAAGGCTACAACTTCCATACTTATAAAAGGAGTGAAAAGGGGACAAATACAGTTTGTTCGAGTTTCTCTCAATGTGGATGATAAGGCAGTAGGCGTTGATGCGAAAACGGTGCATCAAGTCTCTATCTATCCTGTACCGGTGATGGATTGTCTAAATATTGCCACCGATATGGAGGATTACACTCTCGAAGTGATTGCAATGAATGGCGCAAAAGTATTGACGCAAGCGAACAATACCGCAAATACGACTATCCATGTTGCTAATTTAGAAAGAGGAGTATATGTTTTGAAACTATATAATAAAGGACAAGTAGTAGTGAAGAGATTCACGAAAGTCAACGAATAAACTCTGCCAAGTTTATTAAAAGGGAGTAAACCAAAGCTAAAGCCGAGGTTTGCTCCCTTTGTATTTATAGTTGCCGATTGTGTGAGCTGTTTTTCTTTAAATATCATAAGCATTTACATCTCCTATATATAATAAGGAGTAGCAATAAGTATCTTCTTGCCTGCTCGTTATTTTTATGT
>JAVVPX010000113.1:0-5191 GCA_036655555.1 Bacteroidaceae bacterium
CAATACGAACAGCTATACAAATTGATGCTACACGATAAAAAGAATACAGCCGGCATCATTAACTTCACGCTATTGAAAGATGTAGGCAACGTGTCTATCAATCAAACAGCCGATAAAGAAGAAATATTTGGTGCAATGGACTTCTATCGAGAATGTATGGGATTGTAGAGATTATCCTTATAAAGGCCCTTATAAGGATAACTAAAAGATAGCTCGAACTACATAATAAAAAGCATACATACCCAACAAATTAAAATATTATTAATAATCTTATTGAAGCCCTAATAAGTTTTCAGTATTATTTTAAAAACGAACAGTATTATTTTAAAAGTCTTCAGTAATATTTCAATTAGTTTATGCTGTTAGATTGTTTAGTTAGAGCTCTAACTATTTAACGTCTTCCTTGTCGAGCACGAGAAGGAAAAAGAAATTAAAAGCTAGACATTCGTTTATTAAAGGAAAAAGAGTAAATTTGTCAACGAATAGAATTACCAACATAGAACTTATAGATAATGAAACGCATACTTTCCCTCACCTTTTTCCTGCTTTTGGTTGTTTTAGCAATAAAAGCTCAGCCGCAATTATCTTTTAGCCAAAAGGCACACGACTTTGGAACAATTCCTTGGAACAAGCCGGTAACTGCCGAGTTCAAAGTCACCAATACGGGCAATAGTGCATTAGTAATTAGTAACGTCACCACCTCTTGCGGTTGCACTCTTGCCGAATGGACAAAACAACCTATTGCTCCGGGTGAAGAAGGAGTAATAAGTTCTACTTTCGATGCCAAGATTCTGGGACACTTTACCAAATTGATAGGCATTTACAGCAATGCTTCTCCGAAACCTATTTATCTCAACATTACCGGAGAAGTGGCGGTAGGTAGGCTCAACTATAAAAAGGATTATCCTTTCGAAATAGGAAATATAAGAATAGACAAGAATAATATAGAGTTCCTAGATACCAACAAGGGAGACAAGCCAACTGCAGAGATATTGGTTGCTAACACTTCCAACAAAGCATACGAACCGGTATTGATGCACTTACCTCCTTATTTAAAGGCCGTTGCTACTCCAAAGAAGTTGGCTAGGGGCAGAGCAGGAAAGATAAAAATTACCTTAGACACTCGATTATTAAAAAATTTAGGGTTGACGCAAACTTCGGTCTATTTAGCACGCTTCCCCGGCGATAAGGTAGGAGACGAAAACGAGATTACGGTATCTGCCGTATTGCTTCCCGACTTCTCGCATCTCACTGAATTGCAGAAAGCAGCAGCACCGGTCATCCAACTGTCGGAAACGGATATTGATATGGGACCGATGGGCAAGAAAGATAAGCTGTCGCGTACCATCATCATCACCAACGTAGGTAAATCTCGTTTGGATATCAGAGAATTGCAGGTCTTTAACGCAGCAGTCAACGTGAGCCTAAGAAAGCGATATATCAATCCGGGAGTATCGACCAAATTGAAAGTTACACTTATCGGCAAGGCATTGAAAAAACTAAAATCATCGCCTAGAGTATTGATGATTACTAACGACCCTCAACATTCCAAAGTGATAATAAACCTAAAAGCAACAACCAAATAGGAGGCAACTATAATGGAACATCCCGAAAACGGTCACGAATATAAAGGTTTGATAGTAAACGAGGGCATTGAGCAACCTGCTTCGGTGAATCCTTACTTGAAAACTCGTGCACACATAAAGAGAAGACAATTGTCGGTAGATGATTATGTAACAGGTATTTTGAAAGGAGACATAACCGTACTTAGCCAAGCCGTTACTTTAGTAGAAAGTGTAAAACCGGAACATCAACTTATTGCACAAGAAGTAATAGAGAAATGTTTGCCTTATTCCGGCAATTCGATACGAATAGGTATCAGTGGCGTACCGGGCGCAGGCAAAAGTACTTCTATCGATGTCTTTGGGCTGCACGTGCTTACTCGTGGCGGAAAGCTCGCCGTTTTAGCTATTGACCCTAGCAGCGAACGTTCAAAAGGTAGTATCTTAGGCGACAAAACAAGAATGGAAAAGTTATCTGTCCATCCAAACTCATTCATTAGACCTAGCCCATCGGCGGGTTCGTTGGGCGGTGTAGCCCGCAAAACTCGCGAGACTATTATTCTTTGTGAAGCCGCCGGCTTTGATAAAATATTCGTAGAGACAGTAGGTGTTGGGCAAAGCGAAACAGCCGTTCATTCAATGGTCGACTTCTTTTTACTTATACAGCTTGCCGGTACAGGAGACGAGTTGCAAGGTATTAAACGTGGTATTATGGAAATGGCTGATGGTATTATCATCAACAAAGCAGACGGAAACAATATAGAGAAAGCACAATTAGCTGCTTCTCAATTTAGAAATGCGCTTCATCTCTTCCCAGCGCCTGATTCGGGTTGGACACCACAAGTACTTACCTATTCAGGGTTCTACGATATCGGCATTAAGGAAGTTTGGGAGATGGTATATGCTTACATTGATTTTGTAAAAGATAATGGTTACTTCAACTTCCGTCGCAACGAACAATCTAAATATTGGATGTACGAAACTATCAACGAGCATCTGCGCGACAGCTTTTATCAAAACAAACTAGTTAATTCGATGCTCGAAGAGAAAGAAAATCAAGTACTAAACGGTAGCTTAACTTCTTTTATAGCAGCAAAGAAATTACTAGATACTTACTTTGAAGAATTAAAGAAATAAGGTGACTAGAGGAGAGCTTGCCGTATTTCGGCTTCGTCTCGATGCAATTGAGCTACCAAATCTTCTATCTTACGAAACTTAGCTTCTCCACGAATGCGCTTAACAAAAGTTATTCGCATTGATTGATTATATATATCGGAAGAGAAATCGAGAATATGTACCTCTATGGAGCGATTGGTTCCATTATCGAGCGTAGGGCGATGACCTATATTCAGCATACCTCCCCATATATTATCTCCTATCTTAACTTTTACTGCATATACTCCATCGGCAGGAATCAATTTATTAACCTCCTCCACTTGAAGATTGGCTGTGGGGAAACCTAACTTCCTACCTATTTTATAGCCGTCCACTATTTTGCCATCAAGATAATAGTTATATCCCAAACATTTGGTCACCATTCCTACTTCTCCCTCTTGCAAAAGCAAACGAATAACGGAAGAACTTACATTTACTCCATTCATCATGTAAGCTTGTGCCTTCACTACCTCAACACCTATCTCTTGCCCATAGCGACAATAGTCTTCGAAACCTTCGGCACGGTTATGACCAAAACGATGGTCGTAACCTATCACCAATACTTGCAAGTGTAGTTGTTCTTTCAACACTTGATTCATAAACTCATGAGCCGTCATGCACGAAAGTTCCGGCGTGAAGTTAAGCATTACACAATAATCCACTCCCGAACGAGTAAGTAATTCTATCTTCTCTTTAGTAGTAGAAAGTAATTCGGGCTGATAATCTTTGTGCATCACCTTGCGAGGATGAACGGAAAAAGTAATTAACACCGAAGGCAAACCTTTGGACTTAGCTATTGCCTTCGTTTGCTCTATAAGATATTGATGCCCCAAATGTACACCATCGAAAAAGCCAATAGTAGCAACACAAGGCTGTGTTAATTCCTCTTGTATGTCATAGATTACTTTCATTACTATTTATTTCTCCATAAACAAATGGCTCCAATCTTCACCTGCTTGTGGCATATAAGTCTTGATACCAAGTGCCTCGGCTGTTAAACAGTTACTTTGCGCATCGTCAATAAAGAAACTTTCTTCAGGAAGGATGCCGGTTTCGGCAATAAGAGTCTCAAATATTTCCTTATCCGGCTTTGCGCAATGCATCTCGTACGAAAGATAGATATCTTCAAAATAATCTTCTACGCGGAAACCTTTGTAAGCAAAACAATTATCACAAGCCCATCGCCAATGGATGTCGTTAGTATTGCTCAATAGGTACACTACATAATGTTGACGTAGACTTAACAACAAATCAAGTTTTTTGCTCGGTATGTTTATCAAAAAACTATTCCATGCCGCATCTATTTGCTTATCCGTAATTTTCTTTCCTGCTAGCTTACGAATTCCATCTCGAAACTCTGTTGTTGTGATATTCCCTTGTTCAAACGCCAAGAATAATCCTTGTTGCCGATATGGATCGATTAATTCCTCTACATTACTTAAACCTAACTTTTCGAAAGCCTCTACGCAACGAGTACGATTAAGGTCTATCAACACACCTCCAAAGTCTACTATCAAATTCTTTATGTTATCCTGCATCTCTTATTTTTACTTTTTCAAACGTTGTATCCAACGAACTATTTCTCCTATCCACAACACAAGTGAACTAATGCCTACAATCCATGCCCAAGTGGTAAGATTAAGAGGTACTGTGCGGAATACGTCTCCACCAAATTGCACAATCAAAAATTGTCCTACAAGAATAGCAAGTACCACAAGCTCTAATCCGTAAGACTTAGTTAAGCCTTTGAAAGCTGAGTCGGACGTACCGAATACTCTTGCATTAAACAGATTCCAAAATTGAAGCATTACAAAGAAGGTGAAGAAGATAGTCAGCCTTTCTCTGTTCATTCCTAATTCATTGAAGTAAAAAAGCATTCCCATTAAGGTAATTAAGAAAGCCAAGCCCACTCCTATTATATTGTACTGCATCGCCTTTGTGATGATAAAGTCGGTGCTCTTACGCGGCTTTTCTTTCATCACGCTCTCACTCGGTGGTATAGAAGCCAAGGCAAGAGCAGCAAACGTATCCATGATTAAATTTACCCACAACATTTGAGTAACGGTAAGCGGAAGTTCCGTTCCCACAAACGAACCAATCAACACAATGAGCAATGCCACAAAGTTGATAGTTAATTGGAAGCAGATAAACCGCTGTATATTCTTATAAAGCGAACGTCCCCACATCACTGCGGTACTGATACTATTGAAAGAATCGTCCAACAAAGTAATGTCGCTAGCTTCTTTGGCAACCGACGTTCCTGTGCCCATCGAAAGTCCCACTTGTGCATGATTTAGTGCCGGTGCGTCGTTTGTACCGTCTCCGGTCACTGCTACTACTGCGCCTTTCTGCTGAAGAAGCTGCACCAAACGCTGTTTATCCATAGGACGAGCACGAGACATTATTTTTAAATCCATTACACGGTCAAGCAAGACTTCATCGCTTAATTCTCCAAACTCAACTCCCGTTATACG
>JAVVPX010000114.1:0-5092 GCA_036655555.1 Bacteroidaceae bacterium
AGTTTGAAGAACCGAAGATTCCTTATCGTGAAACCATTACTAAAGCTGCTCGGGCAGATTATCGTCATAAAAAACAATCAGGTGGCGCAGGTCAGTTTGGAGAAGTGCATTTAATAGTAGAACCCTACAAAGATGGAATGCCTTTGCCCGAAATATATCGCTTTAATGGACAAGAATTTAAGATAACTAACAAGGGAACAGAAGAAATTCCTTTGGAATGGGGTGGAAAATTAGTGTTTGTTAATAGTATAGTAGGCGGTTCTATCGACACTCGTTTCCTTCCGGCTATATTAAAGGGAGTAATGGCAAAGATAGAACAAGGTCCATTGACAGGCTCTTATGCTCGCGATGTGAGAGTAATTGTTTACGATGGCAAGATGCATCCGGTAGATTCTAATGAACTTTCTTTCATGCTAGCCGGGCGAAATGCCTTTAGTGAAGCTTTTAAAAATGCCGGTCCAAAGGTACTTGAACCTATTTACGATGTAGAAGTATTTGTACCAAGCGATAAGATGGGCGATGTAATGGGTGATTTACAAGGACGTCGTGCTATGATTATGGGTATGAGTAGCGAAAGCGGATACGAAAAATTAGTTGCAAAAGTACCGTTGAAAGAGATGTCTTCTTACTCTACTTCGTTGAGTTCACTCACCGGAGGGCGCGCTTCGTTTATTATGAAGTTTGCAAGCTACGAACTTGTTCCTTCAGATATACAAGATAAGTTGATTAAGGAATTTGAGTCGAAACAAGTGAAAGAAGAGTAAACTTTTATTATTCATCTCGAAAACAATGTATAAAGAAGAGTTGCTATGTGTTGTACATAGTAGCTCTTTTTTTATTAACAATACTTAGGACTATTATTGATATTAATAGCTGATAGTTTAAATTTTCATTATTTTTGCAAACTAACTAACGTTGTTTTTGTTATAGTATTCATATTAACATCTTAAATAACTTTTTCGGTTAATAATAGAGAACTACTCGTTAAAACAGGTTAATAGACTAGGTGAATTAATTTAACTGTGTTAATTTTGTTGTCATGAAAAAGTCAACAATTTGGATATTAGGTATAGTGATGGGGCTTTCCTTTTTAAGCTTACTCTATCTTCAAGTTAGCTATATAGAGGAAATGATAAAAATGCGTAAGGAGCAGTTTGATGAATCTGTGAAGCGTAGTTTATATCAGGCGTCTAAGAATTTGGAATACGACGAGACATTAAGATATTTGGAGAAAGATGTGGCGGATACAGAACGTGCGATGGCTTATCCATCTACATCTACTGCTACGAACGAAAGAAATATTGTTCAGCAAACACAACAATATACGATAACTTCGAGAGACGGATCGCTGTATTCTTCTTTTGAATTGAAAACTATTACGACAAAACCGTCGGGACTGCCTAAAGCAATGATTTCGAAGAATCATGGAAAAAATACTATTCCTCAAACTTCGCGTACCTTGCAAGAAGTAATAAAGAATCGGTATCTTTATCAGCGAGCTCTCTTAGATGAAGTGGTTTATAATATTTTATATACGGCAAACGATAAACCATTGGAAGAAAGGGTTGATTTTAAGAACCTGAATCAATATCTTAAATCGGAATTAATAAATAATGGCATTGAGATTCCTTATCATTTTACGGTGAACGATAAAGAGGGGAGAGAAGTCTATCGATGTTCCGATTTCGGAGATGATAATGCGGACGATTTCTATACTCAGACTCTCTTTCAAAACGACCCACCGTCGAGAATGGCATCTATGAATGTGTATTTCCCAACGTTGAGTAGCTATATATTCAGTTCGGTGAAGTTTATTATTCCTTCGTTGATGTTTACGTTTGTGTTGTTGATTACTTTTATATTTACTATTTATAGCATATTTAGGCAAAAGAAATTAACGGAGATAAAGAACGATTTCATAAATAATATGACGCATGAGTTTAAGACACCTATCTCTACTATTTCGTTAGCTGCACAAATGTTGCAAGACCCGGCAGTAGGTAAATCTCCTCAGATGTTTCAACATATATCGAGGGTGATTAACGACGAAACAAAACGCTTGAGATTTCAAGTGGAAAAAGTGCTTCAAATGTCTATGTTTGAGCGACAGAAAGCAATCTTGAAGATGAAAGAAATAGATGCAAATGAATTGATAACAAGTGTCATTAATACTTTTACATTAAAAGTGGAGAAATATAATGGCAAAATATCATCGAGTTTGGAGGCTGCGGATCCTATTATTTTTGTAGATGAGATGCATTTCACAAACGTTATTTTCAACTTAATGGATAATGCTGTGAAATATAAAAAGGCTGATGACGATTTAGCGTTGAATGTGCGTACGTGGAACGAACCGGGTAAGCTTTTTATTTCGATACAAGATAATGGCATGGGTATTAAAAAGGAAAATTTAAAAAAGATATTTGATAAGTTTTATCGGGTACATACCGGCAACTTGCACGATGTGAAAGGTTTTGGACTTGGTTTGGCTTATGTGAAGAAAATAATTCAAGATCACCGAGGAACGATACGTGCTGAAAGTGAACTTAATGTGGGAACTAAATTTATTATTGTATTACCTTTACTAAAAAATTAACAATATGGATGAGAAACTGCGTATTTTATTGTGCGAAGATGATGAGAATCTTGGCATGCTTTTGAGAGAATATTTGCAAACAAAAGGTTATTCGGCAGAATTGTATCCTGATGGAGACGCAGGCTATAAGGCTTTTTTGAAAAACAAGTATGATTTATGTGTGCTAGATGTGATGATGCCTAAAAAAGACGGCTTTACATTGGCACAGGAAATAAGGGCAGCCAATGCCGAAATACCCGTAATCTTCTTGACGGCTAAAACGTTGAAAGAAGATATACTTGAAGGTTTCAAAATTGGTGCGGACGATTATATCACCAAACCTTTCAGTATGGAAGAGTTGACTTTCAGAATAGAAGCTATTGTGAGACGTGTGAGAGGTAAGAAGAATAAAGAAAGCAATATCTACAAAATTGGTCGTTTTACTTTCGATACTCAAAAACAAATCTTAGCTATTGACGATAAGCAAACAAAGTTAACGACTAAGGAGTCTGAATTATTGGGACTTCTATGTGCCCATGCAAATGAAATTCTGCAACGAGATTTTGCACTGAAAACTATTTGGATTGACGACAATTATTTCAATGCACGTAGTATGGATGTGTATATTACTAAACTTCGTAAACATTTGAAAGAAGATGATTCGATCGAAATTATCAACATTCATGGAAAAGGATACAAATTGATTACCCCTGAGGTAGAGGGATAAAAAAGTGATTATAAAATAAAAGCCGAAGAAATTAATCTCCGGCTTTTATTTTGTTTTGTTGTAGACGATTATTCTGTGATTTGTTTATTTATAACAATATAAGAAATTAAACCAACAACAATAAGTGCTAATGAACCACCTAAAATAACATTGTCGTTTGTGTTTCCTAGACTAAAACTAACTGCTAAAATTATACTTCCGATGACTATCAGAATAATGCCTAAATACTTTAATAAGCTTTTCATTTGTATATGTTTTATATGATTATATTTTTCCGATTACAAATTAAGGAATAAATCTTTAATGAACGAAATTATTTATGTAAAAAAAGTATTATTGACTTTAAATAATTGAACCTTTTTTCTTCTTCTTTAATCTTTAGTGTTAATAAATATCTTTCTTAGCACCTCTTGACTAATATTTAGTTCTTCCAACGTCACTTCATTAAGAGCTTCTTTCAACGTTTGACTTACAATGTCGCGCGTTCTTTCTTCTATCTCTTTCCCTGTCTTTGTTAAGTGAATAAGATTTGTTCTTCTATCATTTTTGTCTGATATACGAACTACAAGATGCAGACGTTCCATATTATCTATCAATCTAGTCATACTTGGTTTATCTTTGAAGGTTGCGTTGCACAACTCTTGCTGCGTAACACCATCTTTTTCCCATAAATATATTAGTACCGTCCATTGCTCAGGACTAATCTCCAATCCGTTTAGTCTGAAATTACGGTATAATTTACGGTTTATTGCAGCCGAAACTTTACCGTTAAGGATGGCAAATATAAGTCGAATATCGAAGCCAAATTGCTCTATCATGAAATTATTGTTTAAACAACCTTGCAAAGGTAATATTCCTCTTTGATATAATCTAACTATCTGAACAAAAAAAACGAAAAGAGTCTCGACTTAAATAAATATAGTGCTAGTTTTGTGTATTAAAAGAAAAAGGTTTATCTTTGCAGCCGAATTATCAAAATAGATTTATTTATTTAATCAAGTGTAGTATGAATCAATACGAAACCGTTTTCATTTTAACTCCCGTTTTGTCTGATGTTCAGATGAAGGAAGCGGTAGACAAATTCAAAACCCTGCTTACAAGCGAGGGCGCTGAAATTGCAAATGAAGAAAACTGGGGCTTACGCAAACTTGCGTACCCTATTAACAAAAAATCAACAGGTTTTTACCAGTTGCTAGAGTTTAAGGCAGATCCAACATCGATTGAAAAGTTGGAATTAAACTTCCGCCGTGACGAACGAGTTATTCGCTTCTTAACATTTAAAATGGAGAAGTATGCTGCTGAATATGCTGCTAAAAGAAGAAATGTTAGATCAACTAAAAAGGAGGAAAACTAATTATGGTACAACAAAATCAATCAGAAATCAGATATTTAACTCCACCTTCAGTAGACGTTAAAAAGAAGAAATATTGTCGTTTCAAAAAGAGCGGTATTAGATATATCGACTATAAAGATCCTGAGTTTTTAAAGAAGTTCTTAAACGAACAAGGAAAGATTCTTCCTCGTCGTATTACGGGTACTTCTTTGAAGTTCCAACGTAGAGTTGCACAGGCAGTGAAGAGAGCACGTCATTTGGCGTTACTTCCATTTGTTACTGACATGATGAAATAATAAGAAGGAGGAATTTTTATGGAAATTATATTAAAAGAAGACATAGTAAACTTAGGTTATAAGAATGACATCATAACTGTGAAATCAGGTTATGGTCGCAACTTTCTTATTCCTACCGGAAAAGCCGTAATCGCTTCCCCTTCTGCAAAGAAGATGTTGGC
>JAVVPX010000115.1:0-1191 GCA_036655555.1 Bacteroidaceae bacterium
CCCCCCCCACTAAGAAGCCTGATTAGCTTCCTAGTATTCATTCTAGTCCTCCGCCTATCAATAATAAATATCTTCCACTCATTCTTTCCAAACTTATTTATAATAGGGTAAAGGGTTTTCTCTGTATTGGTAGTTTGTTCAAGATACCTTTCTTGAGCTCTTACATCAGGGCTCCCATAAGTATACAAACGACCGTTATCTAGTCCGGCTACCCATACATCATGGCTCCATTTAACTTCCTCGCTTATGATTCTACTTCTAACCAAAGCGAACTTATTTGATAATATTTTTACTATCAAATAGTTTTCCTTATCTGCATTCAGAAAGTCCTCTACTTTAATAAATTGTGGCTTCATACTCTTTCATGGTTTTATAAACATCTCCTAAATTATTATCTTCATAGCAAGTGACATCTCTATCAAATAGCATATCTAAAAATTCATCAGGATGGAGAGATACAAATAGACAAATAGTAGGCACATTGTTATTTAGGGCAAAATCATAAAAAGCTAGTCTACGCTTCTTGTCATATATAAAATCGCATACATATTGCTTCTTTACTTGAAGCTCATTATATCGTTTCAATTTATCCGGGTTAAGCTCCATATGGAACAATGTAGAGTTGATAGGTTCTTCTTTGTAAGGTTGAAAATTGTACTTCATAATCTTTTTGTTTTAATTAGTTTAGTAACCGGATATAGTATGCCCGGCCATCGTTTTCTCTCTCCTTGCCCGTCCATCATACAGTTCACACGCTCTTTCAACTAGTAATGATTGATTTTCACTATCTAGTTCGCAAAAGAACCGTTCGGATGCACCACGAACACCTTTCTCGTGCTCCGCTATCCATTTTGACCAGATATGTACCCATCCCTGCTCTTTGAATACTAATTCACATTCTTTTTTATTCCAAGCATTCCACATATAGTAGAAAAAACTTTGTACTGATTTTGTTTGCATATTATTTTGTTTTAATTGGTTTGGTATCTAGAGGACGATTCACCATCCTCTAGTTGTGCTAAATAACTACTTTTTCAATAGTAGTCTTAATTAACTCACCGGAGTAACCTCTAGCTCTCAACTCCATAATAAGTAATCTAGCACTTATATTCTTGAGAGGTTCTAGTTCAGATTTAATTTTCTCCCCTAATGGATTAATAACTCTTTTATCATCCATTTTAGACTTCCGCC
>JAVVPX010000115.1:1214-4443 GCA_036655555.1 Bacteroidaceae bacterium
TATTACAGCATTCTTTACATATTCCCCTATGACCACCTGTGCATGTCTTTGACGCTGGGAACTTCGATATATCCTTCAAAGCTCCGCATTTTTTACATATCTTTTCCATAGCCTTTAGTTTCCTTAAATGTTTTTACTGACTGCCAACTATAGCCGCAATTTTTAGCTATTATCTCTGCTGCTTCTCGTTTATTTACATTAGGGCTAGCAACTCCGCATAGTATTTCTCCCGACACTAATACGATGGTGATAAATAATTGATTCTTCATTTTACATTGTTTTATTAGTTATTCGACACGGTAACAAATAAATGCTCTCGTTTTTTTATCAAAAATTGACTCTCCTATCTTAATTTCCCTTGCCAGGATAGAGTACATATTAACCCCTTTTTTTGGAGAATCTTTAATCTATAATTCGCATAATAGCGAGTTATATTCTTCCCTTGCTTCCATTTCTTCAGTTGTTCTTAGCACGAATACAATGTAAAGTGCGCTATAAGCTTGTCCGTTTGAAAATTTCATAATTATATATTTTTTAATATGTCATTGTCTTGCAGCTAGTTTTACAGCCGCGCTTGGATTATCTATAAATTGAATTACATGACCATCTTGTTTAACTGCTGCTAACTGGACAGCCTCACCCGGATTTTTAATATATGCAATTGCCCAACCGTATTCTTCCACTGCTGCTAGTTTCACAGCTTCGGATGGGTTTTTAATACATCTAATTGCATAAGCATCTTGTTTCACAGCTTCGAGTTGCATCTCTTCGGAGGGATTTTCAATATCTCTAATTGCATAACCGTCTTCTTGTACGGCTGCTAGTTGTTCTTGTTCTGTTTTCATGATATTTTGTTTTAATTGGTTTGGTGGGCAATGGCTCGATTAAAAACCACTGCCCAAGGTGAAAGAGATAATTAGGATATAGGTAGGTATATATCGTCATCATCATTGAAATTCATACTATGAGCATACATTGTTCTGTCGTTATCCATGCAGAACCCGTATATATAAAATCGTTTTTCGTAGTCAAGATATAGCTCTATGTTTGGTATAAAATAGCCCGCATAACTACCGGATGAGGTATACGTAAATCCGCATATTTCGTCTAAGTGATTAAAGGTTTTAGCTTTCCTAAAAATATCATTTATATTTAGGGGATTAGCGTTAAATTTTCTACTTTTAAGGAACTTCCTGATTGCTTTTTTCGCAATCTTGAAGTCTTCTTCTTTCCATTCTCTTTTCATAATAATATAAAATAATTAAGGTATTTACCATTTTAATAAGATTAACCGTTTTTACAAATTCGCAATCCATATTGACCTTAAAAAATAAAGCCTCTCTTTTATTGACTTGACGATATCTTTGTATCGCATAACTTTATTGTTTTGGTTAGTACCTAAGCAATCGCTCAAGATTGCTTAGGGTTGGGTTAAAAAATAATTTGCCCTAACATCATTATACCGGTAATAGCTACTATTACCGCATATGTTTTATCTGTTTTAGTCAGTTTCATGATTTATTTTTATTTACTTGCGAATTATGCTCCTTATTACGGCTAATTCATCGGGATATAACTGACCTGCCGTGTATTGGAACTTATTAAGATTAACGTCATATTCAAGTCGCTCTAATATTGCACACTGTTTGACTAAAGAAGGATGATATAGTAAAATTAGTCTCATTTGTTCCCTGCTTGAGTACCATCCACCTAGTACTTTAACGAATCCATCTACTAGGAACTCAGCTTGTTCGGGAGTAAACGAAATATCTTGCCATCTGCCATTAATGTAGCATATGCCAGATAAGTAATTATTTAAGTCAATACGGGTAATACCCATTTTTTTAAAATATTTATCCATTTTATTACGTTTTAATTTTCTAGGTGTTTGATTAGCAAGAGATATAATAATATCTCTTACCGATTACTAGTATCCACATGGAAATATTATAGACCCCAATATCATACATTTTATTCCCATTTATCTCAAAAGGTTCTAATCCCTCTTCCTTTATTATTTCTTCTAGCCAATCTTTAATAGGTTTTAAGTCAGGCTTCGTATAATCAACCGAGCACATAAAACGTCCTATCTTAAAATTACCATTATACTTATCGTCTGGATGATTAGCCAAGTATTCCATAACAGCAATGGTTGAATCATTGTTTGTTAGTTCTATTTTTTGCATGATTCTCCCTCCAATTCTCTATTTAACACGGATAGTTCCATATTGAGATACATTCTTTTATCTTCTAATGTTTGCTTCATGGCTTGCTCCATAGCCGGTTTGACAAATTTATCAAATGATTCACCGTTAATATAGCATTCAAACGAAGGTTTCCCTCCGATAAATGTAATATTAACAAAGCAAGCACTCCCCATAAAACTAGACTTCACCCATCTTACACGAAAGTACTCTAAGCATTTTGAAATAGAAAAACCACTCCCGGCCTCTATCTCTTTTAATTTTCTTTCAAATTTATTCATTTTATTGCGTTTTAGTTAATAATTGTCAATCCGGACAGTTTTCACTATCCGGACCGTTTATTTATTGCTCAAATATATCACCTGATTCAAGGAAAAAAAATCCCAAACTATCTGCCCATTCCTCTATATCTCCCTCTTCCGGTTCGTAAAAGTACGCGTATCCCTGCTTCTCTAATCTATCGCAGAACTCTTTTAGATAATCAATACAAGCACCCTCGAACCGTTCTATTAAGTCTCTGTTGATGTTCCTAGTTTGGCCTTGTTCTAATTGATACAACATTTCTGCCGTATAACCCGCCCGGTCAACGATACAATAGGCGTATCTACCATTATATGGTAAATCAACATAATCACACCCATTCGTAATGTAATAGCTAAGTGTACGTTTCTCTTTTTTAGAAAAGTTGAGATGAGGAAGGATATCGTACAAGCGCAATTTGCCGTATACGTTTAGTCCGTCACCTTGACTGTATGAGAGTGAGAATTGAAATTTTAGTTCCGAATTAGGGAAAAAACAATCTGCCTCAAATTCCAGATCATCACCAAAAAAAGAAGATTCATTGCATCTAAATTCAACATACTTCTCCTTTACTTTTTCTTTTGTTTCTTTTAATAGTTCACTATATTGATAAACAGTGTACTCTCTTGTAATTGTTTGCATATTTATTGTTTTAATTGGTTTAGAAAAGGCGCACTCCTTCCGAAGTACGCTTCTTGTTTTTATCCGACAATCTGCACCCAATG
>JAVVPX010000115.1:4453-4883 GCA_036655555.1 Bacteroidaceae bacterium
CACCACATTAACATTTACTTTTTTATTCGGAAAACGAAATCTTAACTCCTTATTCACCCATGAACGTATCTCATCCCTAGATGAAAAATTGTTAGTTCGACTAGTAACCAATATATTATTTCTCGTTACACGAACCCTAATATCTTGCATTTTATTTAGTTTTACCATAGCGTTTTAAAATTGTGCCATACTCGTTCGTAATATATCCTCTATACTGTTTCTTGTACTGCTCTTTTGCCTCCTTTAAAGAAGGAAAATTTGTTTGAATGCAGAACATTCTATCACTTTCATTATAATAATAAATTGTATACATAATATTGTTATTTAATTAATTCATTTGTGCTAAAATCTTTCATATGCAGTAGGATACGTCCTTTTAAAATAATCTCTATCTATCCAATATTGTACAAAATTAATTTCTCCATTTTTT
>JAVVPX010000116.1:0-4826 GCA_036655555.1 Bacteroidaceae bacterium
GGCTGTTATTTGGTAAAAGTAACTACAGCTAGCGGATTCAAAACTATGAAGTTCATCAAAAGATAAAAAACTGAGAAATAAGTAAAGAAAGGTCATATCTTTAGTGAGATATGACCTTTTTGATGTTTCGACTCAACTGAAATATTTTTTTAGTAAAAAAACATTAGATTATGGCTAGGGATGTCTTCAATAGAATTGCTTACTTATTGTAAAGGAATTTATAATTCAATTTAATTTAATTTTAATTTAATAAATTATGAAAAAACATTATTTTTTGCTAATGCTCTTTTTGGTTTTGTTCCCTTTCTTAAAAGGAAATGCTCAAGAAACGAATCAAGCAATTACAATTCCTAAAACTGCTTCTACTGTGGGTTATCGTTTGCAAGTGCCGGAAACAATATTAGGCGACCGCACTACAGGAGCTACGGGTCGTACCGGTAAGTCATTTACTCTTTCTTCGTGGGTGAATATTGATCATGTTACTAATGAAACATATCATAAAGGATGTGTCATTATGGGACACGGTCCTCAGGTACACATGAACTATAATGGTAGTTTGACTTTATGTATAGATGAAAACAGAAATCTTAAAATAATATCCGGTGCAAGTAATACTTATGCAAAAGTGTTTACCGGTTCTACCATTGACTTGAACACATGGACTTATCTTACATTGGTTTATAACAATGATAATCATAAAGTTACCGTTTATAAGGATGGAACGTTAGTGGGAGAATCCGGAACTCAGACTACACCATTAGTCCTTTTTGATGATGATCCTACCATTTTCTTTGCGGGAGGTATGGGATTCTCCGGATACTGTGACGAATTTGAATTTTATAATAAAGCATTAACGCAATCGGATATTTTAACTGCCTATTTAAATCCAAGGGGGGTAGCAGGTTTACAGGCATGGTACAACTTCAATTTAATTGATGGAGGTAGTGCAGGATCGTTCTTAAATAAAGTGACAACCGGAGATAAAAAGGACATAAAAGCTACTTTTTATAAATTTACGGGTAGGGCTACTAGTGGCGGCTTAGAAAGTGGACGCGTGGTCGAATTTGCTCCAACTTTAGCGTCGGGACGCACTGTGATACCGGCGGATTCAGAGTTCACTCTTTCAGCTCCGGCAGTAGAACATGGAAACTTAACATTTAAAGTGGATGGTGCAGTAGTGAGTGCGGGAAGTAAGGTAAAAATAAATAAGAGTGTAGAAGTTACTGCTGCTCCGGCTTCGGGATATAAATTAGTAGAGATTTATGTTAATGGTACAGCTTTAGTTGGAAACACATTTATCATGAGTGGAGACGCAAGTGTTACTGCTAAGTTTGTGGCAGAAAATGCTTATCAAGTATCGTATACCGTTCAAGGTGATGGTGCTATGACGATAGCTGATTCAAATAGTGCACCGATTGAAAATAAGGGTTATGCTGTTGCCGGTACCCAATTAACTATTACGCTAACACCATCTAGTGGAACAAAACTAATAAGTTTGAAGAAAGGAACTGAAAATATTACATCTTTGGTAACTAACAATCAATTGGTTGTGACGATGCCTGCCGAAAATGTAACATACACTGCTGCGTTTGCTTCTCCATATTGTAAGCCTACTTCTAATAGAAAAAGCTCAACAGAAAGAAGATTAGCCACAATTACGGTATCCGGTGCTAAAGTGAACGGAGTATCAGCTCCTTTTACTAACGACTTGAATAATAATTCCCAACCGAATGTGTATTTGGATAAAACAGCAAATATAATCAATACAACAAAAGGAGACGAGTTGACTATATCTTGGACTATCCATAATGAAATTCCATGGATGCATTATTATGTTTATATCGATTATGATAAAGATGAAATATTCAATCAAGAAAATGAATTAGTTTCATACACTTACTATAATGCTGTCAACGAAGAGCCTGTTCCAAATAGTGTGGGAGAAATAGTAACGGCTGGTCAATCATTTACTTCTGCTCCAAAATTCACAATTCCGGCAGATGCTTTGGTCGGTCAAACTCGTTTAAGATTCAAAGTTGATTGGAACAGTAAAGATCCTTGTGGTAATACAGCTTCAAATAATTTAATAGGAAATAATAATGGAACAATTCTTGATTATACTATAGATATTAAAGGAACTGCCACTTCTATTGATAATGAATCAACAAATGCCCTTGTATTGCGCTACGATGAAAACAAACTCTTCATTGATGGAATGAAAGAAGGCGACAAACTAGCTATTTATAATCTTGCCGGTAATAAGGTGAAAGAAGCAGAAATAGCAGAAACAGATGTTCAAGACTTAGTCAATGGCTGTTATTTGGTAAAAGTAACTACAGCTAGCGGATTCAAAACTATGAAGTTTATCAAAAGATAAAAACTGAGAAATAAGTAAAGAAAGGTCATATCTCATCAAAGATATGACCTTTCTTATGTTTCAACTCAACTGAAATATTTTTTTAAGTAAAAAACATTAGATTATGGCTAGGGATGTCTTCAATAGAACTGCTTACCTACTGTAAAGGAATTTACAATTCAATTTAATCTTAATAAATTATGAAAAATCATTATCTTTTGCTAATGCTCTTTTTGGTTTTGTTCCCTTTCTTAAAAGGAAATGCTCAAGAAACTAATAAAGCAATTACAATTCCTAAAACTGAAAGTAGAATAGGTTATCGTTTGCAAGTGCCGGAAACAATATTAGGCGACCGCAATGGAGGAGCTACAGACCGTACCGGTAAGTCATTTACTTTTTCTTCGTGGGTGAATATTGATCAAGTTACTAATGATTCAAAGAACAAAGGGTGTGTCATTATGGGACACGGTCCTCAGGAACACATGAACTATAATGGTAGTTTGATTTTATGTATAGATGAAAACAGAAATCTTAAAATAATATCCGGTGCAGGCAATACTTATTCAAAAGAGTTTAGTGGTTCTACCATTGCCTTGGACACATGGACTTATCTTACATTGGTTTATAACGATGCTACTCATAAAGTTACCGTTTATAAGGATGGAACGTTAGTGGGAGAATCCGGAACTCAGAATACATCATTAACCCTTTTTGGTGATGATCCTACCATTTTCTTTGTGGGAGGTATGGGATTCTCCGGATGCTGTGATGATTTCCAATTCTTTAAAGCAGCTTTGACGGCAGAAGAAGTAAAGACAGCTTATGAAACACCTGAATCGCTAGCAAGTTTAACGGCATGGTACAATTTCAATACGATTGATGATGGTGTGGGCTCATTCTTAAATAAGTCGACAGCAAGTGCGAAGGCAAGTGAGAAGGCTACTTTTTATAAGTATACAGGTACTATATCATCTGATCCCGGCTTAATAACTGGACGTGTGACCGAAGTAGCTCCAACTCTGGTTTTGGGTCGTACTAATAGTAATGTTAAACATACGATAACCTATAATTCTCCTACGGGAGCAACGGTGGAAGTATACAATGGCACTACTTTACTAGCTAGTGGTACTGAAGTAAAAGAAGGTACAACGCTGACTGTGAAGATAGCTATTACAGATCCAACCAAAATGTTGGTTTCAGCTGTTAAAGTAAATGGTGAATCTATTCAAATTGCCGGTGATACATATCGTTTTGTAGTAGCTGCTGCATCTACTATCACGGTGGAACTTGCCGATAAAAGTATTCTAACTGCAATTGATATGCCGGCTCCTAATTCCGGGAAACATTATCAATTCCGCTTCTCTGATAAAGTCTTAGGAAACTATGCTGCCGGAGGAAATTTAGCTCAAGATTCTCGTAAAAAAACGATAACTATGTCCGCTTGGGTGAAACCGACTTCTACAGGAGGAGATATACTTGGACATGTTCAAAAAGCTTTCTATGTAGGAACAGGAAGTTTTGCTGTACGGTTAAATTCCGGTAAACTAGAACTCTTTGCTAGATGCATGGATGCTTCGGGTAATTTCGGCAACGATGTTGGTACAGTTACGAATACTGCATTAACGGTTAATGAATGGGCTTTCTTGACATTGGTTATAGATAATGGAGCTACTACTCCTACTATCAGTTTATATAAGAATGGCACAGAAATTTTGAAACAAAATGCAAATCGTGCAGGTATTGGTTTCTTGAGAGATGAGTGTACTTTCTTTGCCGGTAATATAGATTTTGCCGGAGCTTTTGATGAAGTTCAACTTTGGGACAAAGCTTTAACAGTTGAAGAAATCAATCAATCAATGAATGGTATTAGTGGTTCTCCTGCTAATTTGCTCTCTCATTATGTATTCAACAATAAAGCAACCGACAATACTTTCCCTAACCAAGGTGCAGGAGGAACATTCCCTGCAAGTCTTACATCAGTAAATAAAGGTCCCGGTGCTACTAGTGGAGTTACCTTTACTACCATTGCTCCAACTTTTGTGGCAGGTCATGTGAAACCGCAATTTAACGTAAGCTTTAGCTCAAATGGATTGGGAAATCTAGTGGTAAAAAATGGTCAAACAGAGATAACTACAGGCACTTCGGTAGCCTATGGAACTGTATTGACTATTACAGCTACTCCTGATAAGGATGCTACATTGAATGCATTTACTATCAATATGGTGGATAAATTGTCAGAGATGGCTACATCGACAATGAATGTTACGGTAACCGAAGCACTAGCTATACAAGCTACTTTCAGCTCTGTCACTTCTATTGATAATGAATCAACGAATGCCCTTGTATTGCGCTACGATGAAAACAAACTCTTCATTGATGGGATGAAAGAAGGTGACAAACTAGCTATTTATAATCTTGCCGGTAATAAGGTGAAAGAAGCAGAAATAGCAGAAACAGATGTTCAAGACTT
>JAVVPX010000117.1:0-4806 GCA_036655555.1 Bacteroidaceae bacterium
TACTTCAACCTTTCCATTTGCGGGAGTAGCATTATAAGTTATCACATAAGTCGGCACTTCGAATGTAGCAGCAAAAGTAATTGCTCCTTTTACCACCACACTAAATGTTTTACCATTGACCAATTCTGCCATTTTATCTACCTCATTCATAGTAAACGTTTTGAGCGTAGCACTTGAACTAGGAGTTAACGTAACAGTCAATGTTGTTCCATAATCTACTAAAGAACCGGAAGTAACATTAGTTGCCCCATTAAAGACAGTTATTCCCCCATTTGCAGGTTGAACATAACTTACTGTAAAGGTTTTCGCAGTAAAAGCAGCCTCCACAACTAGTGGTCCGGTTACGTTTGTAATTACATAAGTATTCTCTGCCGTAAGAGTTTTCACTTCACCATTAACTTTGAGGGAAGCAAAAGAATGACCTTCACTTGCAGTAACTTTAAGAGTGGCTTTACTTCCTAAAGTAAACTCTGTACCAAAAGGAGTAGCTGTAGTAGCATCGTTAATAAACAATTCTACCTTACCACCTTCAACAGCAGTATAAGTTGCTGTGGTTGTATTAGAGAATTCCACCGTTACGGTAGAAGCTTCTGCAAGTATAAACTCTGTACCCTCTATCGCTTTATCATTTACTTTTATAGCTTTCACGTAATAACCGGCTGCAGGAGTAGCTACTACTTTCAATACTGAGTATTGAACCAAATTAGCACCCGATTCTATTTTTGTACCGGCATTGTCTGTGATATAGAATGTACCATTGTTTGCCGTACCATTGTAAGTTAAAGGATAAGAAATAAAAGCATGGCCTTCTACATATTGAGCTTGAAAAGGAGAACAAGTATATCTGTCAGCATAAATAGCAGGATCATAAGCTATAGTACCCTTCATTACAGAAGCCTCACAAGCACCACCTGCTCCTAAATTTTGGATTACATTCCCTGTTGTATCATCAAATTTATAATAAGCCAACAATCCTGATGGAATTGAGCCGGGTAAATACTTACCTATAATCGATGCCTTTATTTCGTTCTCAGTTTGTGTTTTATTCCAAATCTGTATTTCATCAATGTCGCACGAAAGATTTGCGCTACCAACTACAAACACGCATTCATCTGCCAAAAGTCCAATACCATGGGCGACATCATTTGATCCCGTTTTATCTAATTTCCCTGTTCCTACCAACTCTCCATTTTTATAGAGTTTAATAGTTTGAGCAGCATCGTCTACAGCCACCGTCAAGAAAGCCCATTCGCCAACAGTCATCTTAGATGTTGTTACGATTTTAGTTATACCATCGCATCGTCCTCCACCTAACCATGCTCTTGCCTCTAGCTCCAATACTCCCTCGTTGAGAAGTACTCCAAAAGAACCGGTAGCAGTATACATACTGGCTTGAGCATGAGCAAATACCTTACCGTTTAAGTTCAAAGCTTTCACCCACACAGACATTGTAAAATTGCGTGCACGATGATCGCCTTTGTCTACTATTCCATTACTCCATTCGTTATTTGTTCCATTCGTATGTGTGCCAAGCACCTTATCATCGAAACGGAATTGATAATAATTAGAGCCGGAAGGTGCAGGAATACGTAGAGCCTTTGACACAGCCTCGGCTTCAACAGTATTCACGCTACCCCATGCTGAGATATTACATCCCAACAACAGAAACAAACAAGAAATCAAAAAGAAGAATTGTTTTCTCATGATGATAAAATTTAGAGTTTATAATATTCTTAATTACAAAGGGGCATATAAACAATATAACCCTATGTGTAGGTAGCAGACAGAACTAGTGCATCCCTAGTAATAAGCACAAAAAAAGTTCGTATTCTTAAAAAAAGAATACGAACTTCTATTTATCTGACAAATAAATGATTATTCAATCGTCAAGCTTTTACTTCCTGTATAAGGAATTTTTTCGTTAATTGTTCCTTTTCTCGCTAAAGAAACGCCAAAATCAGTAGTTTTAATATACCTTTCAGGAATTACAATATGATAAGTTTTAGCCTCAGCATTAAAAAATTCAGCTGTTGGCTTCACCGTAAATTTCTTTTTACCTCTATCGTAACTTATATTTAGTATATCTCCTTCTACTATTTCGTCTAAAGTGATATCAATAAAGTATTGTCCCTTTTCATCTTTAGAAATTGGATTTAAATCTACGAACTTAAACAAGAAATAATCAAACTCTCCCAAATTTTGGGAAAAATTGTATTCCCAACGTTTGACATTCAAGATATAATGTCCCGTCTCCATTTTGTCCATCAAGTCCTCCTTATTTAAAATAACTTTCATCTGTTGAACATTATTCTCGGATTCCACACTCACCTCTGAAGCAGCATAGGCAATACCTGTCTTTTCGTTCACAAATTCTATTGTATCCTTTTGAGCATTTCCTATCCATCCTTCTGCATAAATAAAGAATAAGCCTGCAGGAAGTTTATCTAAATTTAAGTGTGCATTCGGATTGCCTTCTTCTTTCTTTAGTTTCAATATCTGACAATCAATAATTTTCAGCACTTGACGTTCACTACCACGTTCTAAAGTCAGTTCCCAATTTCCGGTTGTCCAACGGTCTTCGAAACCCAATTGTATAATAACAGAAGAAAAATCATAGAGAGGATCGTGACCTTTCCCTAAATACTTATATCCCCACTTTACAGGAACCTCCACGGAAGGGTCAGCAACAGAGCGCATAAGCAAACGATCAGTTTGGTTCAATCCCATCTTGGAATTCAAAGTGATAGCTACCGATGTATTTGAATTGATAAGGATTGTTGAGGATGAAATTTCGTCTACAACAGCCAGTCCATCGGTATATTGAATTGAAGAATCATTATCATTACATCCAACCAACGCAGCTAGCACAAATGTACTAAGCCATAATTTAAAATCTTGTTTTAATCCCATAATCAGATTTAATTTAAAGAGTAGGGAAAAGCAAAAGCATTTTCCCTTACTCTCTTGTTTATTACAAATCCTTGGTTATTTTAAATGTTTTAATACATTTACCATCTCTCATAACCCTTACAAAATAAAGTCCTTGTTCGGATTCAAAAGAAAGATTGCAAACTTCTCCTGCCGTAGCATGATATGATTTTGAAGCGATCTTCAATGCTGCATCATTATATACATCTACCACATATTTCCCTTCCGCTGCAAACATTATATTTGCAGATTCCACAAATGGATTTGGATAAATAGTAAGATCTTCAACAACACTTCCATTTTCGATACCCGAAATACCGGTACCTACTACAATATATTCAGTTAACGTCTTTTCGGTAGTTCCCCATGAATTGGTAAGTTTTAAAGTAACATTATATTTACCATCAGCTTGATAAGTAGCGGACACAGCATCCGTTCCTGACTGACTAGTAACTCCCGGAAGAGTCCATTTAGCTGATTCAAAAGTAATGTTTCTAATACCTTCTATAGAAGGAACACCTAAATCACGTTTGGGAGTTTGCAACTCATCTACCATCACTTTGTTTTCCTCTTTCCATTTAATTACAGTAGCAGTACCCACAGACGCAGCTGCAGTTCCTTCATTTATAAATTCACTACCGGACTCATCTTCAAACTTAAAGTAAGAGGTCAATCCACTAGGAGCTTGTGCATAACCGGTCATACAATCAGCAACTTCCGCTTCCGATAATGCTTTGTTCCAAACTTGAAGTTCATCAATCCAACCGGTAAATCCTGCTAAATCATTCGTAGAACCTCCAATATATAAGTATGTGTCAGCAAGTATACTCTTCCATGAGGAAGTCGTTTCGCATACCTTGCGACCATTAATATAAATACATTGCTTCTTGTTTTGATCCATAGTAACTGCCAAATGCGTCCATGACTCCGGAGTAACACTATATCCACTAGTAATAGCATGGTCAACAATACTTCCATGAGGATAACTAGATCCTGCAATTCCACCAAAAGTACTTAATGAGACCTCGTTAGCTTGCTGCGGTTTTGACTCTGACATCATTTCCGAACGAATAGCAACTAGAACCTCTCCCCACGCACTTTCTGTCCAAGAGTGTGTATCATTCTTATTTAATTTTTGCAAAAGCACAGTTCCCTTAGTGGCATGGCTAAATTTATCTGCTTTAAACCATAAAGCATAAGTAAATGGATAACCGGTGTGTACAGATTTGTCCACCTTAATAGCTAGAGGATCAGCAATATATAAAGATTGTGACACAGTACCTTCTCCCTTGTCTGCTGTATAAGTAAGATTAGTAGCTTCTCCGGTATTCACCTGAGTTTTATCGGCTACCATTGTGTTTATCTTGGGCAAAGCACCCGTTTCAATAGGAGTAATCTGAATCAAACCCCGAGTAATAGTTGTTTTCCCCCCATAAGTTACTTTCACATCGTAGCAATCTACATCCGGCAAAGAAAGAGTAATCTTTTGTACGCCGTTTTTAGAAAATACTTTTGCACCAGTTCTTGAATTCAAAATTTCAAAGTCTGCCACAACATGAGTAGGATCTTCAAAACCAAAAACGAATTCCTCATTTGGCTTAATAATAGACTTATTAATAGTCAATGTTTCGATAGGAGTGATTACATCATTAGACAATGTTTTTGACCACACAATCTCACTACCTGTTTTTCCATTAGGAGACACAGCACGTACACCAATCTGATAGCTAAGGTCATTAGGATTAGATAATGGAGCATCCACTACGTAAGCAGCCCACGAAGTGGTAGTGGTTACCAATGTTTCCGGCTTTCCTGCTTGTTTTACATATATTTCGAAATACCAAGCACCTACTTCATCGTTATAAATAGGACAGTCAG
>JAVVPX010000118.1:0-4769 GCA_036655555.1 Bacteroidaceae bacterium
AATAACTTCTCGGCATATACTTATCCGTAAAAGTAGAGAATGCTTTATAGCCTTTCGGCGCATTATGTGGAGCAACACCTGTACCTTGTCTGATACCTGCGTAATCTTGACCAACACCTAACGTTTGAACTCCATTTGCCTCAATAGGACCATTGTTCGTGGTAAACCATTTCTTCAATAAAGGACTATTATACTTCTTCAATATATTCTCGAGCGAAGCGCCTAATCTTATATCATTCCAATCGTGACCTAACTGATAATGAGGATGCTGTGGACTATCCTTCATGGTCATTATGAAACCTTTATCGCCATACTTGAACACGCCAATTGGGTCGTTTACCGCACTCTCTGCAATAGCCTGAGCTTTTACCGGGTCTGCCTTTACCATATTTAAAGCCATTCGTAAGCGTAAAGAATTAGCGAATTTCACCCAATTCTTCCAATCTCCATCAGAAAAACCTCCATTAGGACCTTCTACCTTCTTTAATTGTTCAGCAGAAGGTTGTGCCTTGTTCAAAATAGCAATCGCATCGTCTAAATCCGTAAAAATGCGCTCATAAACTTCCTTACTAGATAAGTAAGTCAATGGAGGAGTTTCTTTTCTTGCCCGATAATCATCGTAAGGAATCGGTCCGTAAAAGTCGGTTAATTCTTGTGCACTATATGCATAGGCAATTTCAGCAAGTGCTTTCCATTCAGGTACACCATGCTTTTCGCCATAGAAAAAAGCATGATAAATATAAGGATACAATCTTGGACTTTCGCCCAATGGGCCACTATAATAACCGTTAGGAAAATCATAAGTATGTAGCAACGGCTTTCCGTACTCAAACACACTATGTGGTACCATAAAATATCCGGAAAAGACATCGATGCTATTAGCTCGTAAATATTGGTATTTATGGGTATCGTAGTTTAATATATAAGCTAAGCCTGACAACATCTCGCCTTCCATAACTTCTAAAGAAACATCTCCACCGGAAATTCCGCCGCCACTTTCACCTCCATTTTGTGACTCATCGATAATCTCCCACGGCAAGAGATCATTTTGAGGGCCACAAGCTATAAAGCTTAATGACATAGTAGCGATACAAAAAGCAATTGATTTATATCTATTTTTCATAATTTATATTCTTATAAATAATTAAAATGTTAGTTTGATGTTTAAGCCATAACTACGAGTAGTTGGTAATGAATAGACTTCAATACCTCCATATCCGTTGGCTGCGGTTGCTGATATATCAGGGTCTACCGGAGAATCTTTATAGATAAATCCAAGATTTCGACCAACAAGCGATACACTTAGATTTTTGGAAACTCCAAATAAATCAAAGAAAGTATATCCTAACGATATTTCTGCTGACCTCCAATGGTCTTATAATAATTCTCTGCAGCTACATACTGATCGGTTCCGTCCGGATTTTTACCCGGTAAACGAACTACCGGGAAACTTCCGGCTTGCGACTTGTCACAAATAGCAGCATTGTTCTTGTTGCCTCCTACATAATATCCATAAATATTGTTTCGCGCTGCCGCACTTCTTTTACTTAGTCCGTATTGGTCGTAAGTAGACTCGGTGTAAGAAATAACTTTTCCACCTACCTTACCATCAATCAACACATATAGAGAGAAGTTCTTGTATGAAAAAGTATTGTTCCAACCAAAAGTGAAATTAGCAGTAGCATTACCTATAAACTTGTCTTTATTAGAAGTAAATACAGGATTTCCATCTACGATTTTTATCTCCTCTGTTGGCAATTTGGTATTCTTGTCTTTTTTGTATTCAAAGTAGGTTGAGTATAAATCTCCATAAGATCCACCTTCCAAGAATTTAGGTATAATACTCAAACTAGAGCCGGAACCAATATTTACTTCCACACTTTCGCCATTAACGGAAACAGTCTTTAAGATCTTATTGTCATTATAAGCTAAGTTTAAACCGGTAGACCATCTAAAATCTCTACCAAACTTCATGTGATAGTTTCCGGAAAACTCTATACCTCTATTTCTTACTTGACCGGAGTTTACCGGTTTACGTTCACCTCCGGGAGTAGAATACTCCAAGAACTGATTTTCCATGATTGTCTGATAGAGAGTAATATCAAAATCTAATTTGTTATTGAACAATGCTCCATCAAGACCTAATTCGATTGCTTTTGTTGTTTCCGGCTTTGGGTTATCAAAGGAAGGTGCTCTCGCACTAATTTTTCCGGACTGAGGATTCACTGTCTGAGCTCTATAAAATCTATCCGGGATAGAGTTACCTACCACACTATAAGAGGCTCTTAACTTCATGGAGTTAACCTGAGGCATATCAAGAGGAATCAACTCTTTGATGAGTAGATTACCACCTACAGAATAGTAAGGGAAACTCTTAAATTCTCCTTTTTTGGCAAACTGTTGGAAAGGCTTTGCCCAATCGTTACGGAAACTGACATCAATATATCCTTTACTCCAAAAACCGACTTGCGCAGTAGCAAAGACAGCCGTTTCCCAATAGTTGGAACGACTAGCATCGCCTCCTCCTAATATACCTCCGGCATTCAACGCATTGTCTGTTCCATTCCAACTATCATCAGGATAAGGAAGGTTAGGCTTTACGTAAGTAGAGTCATTGAATTTAGATAAATGAGTACTACGATCTTTTATCCGCTTGAAACTAGTACCAACAGTAGCACTAACAGATATATTCTTTATTTGTTTGTTATAACTTAATAAGTAGTCGGAATATATTTCTCTATGAGTACCTGCTCCACCCCAATAGGTAGCAGCGGTAGATTGAGTATTAGCTCCACGAATAGAAGCATATTCAAGAGAAACGTTATCGTCTGTTCTCTTATCGAGGCTGACACGAGCTTGCGCTGTTAGTCCTTTGTAAATATCAACTTTTGCAGAAAAAGATGCGATGATACGTTCTCTAGCAGCCTCATCTTCTATGGCATCTAACATAAAATAAGGGTTGTTAATCCATGCTTGATTCAACCATGGGAACGTTTGTAGATTTTCACCAACTAAATGGCTGTTTAAACTAGTCAACTCTTCTCCGGGAACACCAACATGCGTTCTGTTTTTATCAAAATAGCGCAAATCGACAGCACTTGGAGTACAATATAAGCCCGGAAGTCCGCTCTTTGTCAAACCAATAATTGGTCTGTTGTTCGTCTTTTGAGTAATGTAGTTCAAAGAAAGGTCGAGTTTTAAACGATTATTAAATACGTTATAACTCTCTTTGAAAAGTAAGTTATGTCTAACAAACTTATTCTTATCCATCATTCCCTTTTGTACCGTATTTCCATAAGAAAAATAAGTGCTGGAATGTTCCGTTCCTCCACTAAGAGAGACGGAGTTGTTATAAGTCTGTCCGGTTTTGAAGTAATCGGTTATGTTATTTCTCGGATTTCTTGTTAAATAAGGATAAGTAGCCAATTCATCATCTGTTAAATCGGCGATTCTACCTCCCCATCCATCATAATTGATAGTGCTACCATCAATTCTAGGTGCGAACTCTTTCTGTTGTTTTGGGTACATCAAAGGAGTTTCCATCGTTATATTACTCGAGACATCCACTCTAATTTTACCTTCTCGTCCACCTTTGGTAGTAATAATAATTACACCATTATTAGCCGCACTACCATACAAGGCAGCAGCATTCGGACCTTTTAAGATAGAAATATTTGCAATATCATCCGGGTTGATAGTAGAAAGGACATCACCTCCATCTCGAGAAGCACCCATCACCACTTCTTGTGTTTGCGACGACATACCATTAGACATTGGCACACCATCTAACACAATCAAAGGCTGATTATTACCTAATATAGAACTTTGTCCACGAAGGATAATTTTAGATGAACCTCCACCGGCACCGGAAGAGTTAGGAGTAATAGAAAGACCGGCACTCTTACCTTGTAAGGAGTTCACGAAATTCACGTCTTTAGCTCTAGTCAATTCCTTACCTCCCACCTTTTGGGTAGCATAAGTCAGTGATTCTGCTTTACGTTCAATACCCATTGCAGTAACCACAACCTCATTCAACTGTTGTGCGTCTTCTTTCATGACAACATTAAAAGAAGTACGACCTGCTAAAGGATAATTAACTTTTTGATATCCAATATACGAAAACTCTAAAACTGTATTATTACCGGGTACTTCAACCGAATAGTTTCCGTCAAAGTCTGTAATTGTTCCTGTTGTAGTTCCTTTTATTAATACGCTAACACCAATTAATGGCTCTCCTTGCGCATCTTTCACAACTCCCTTAATAATACGTTTGTTCTGTTGAGTAGCTTGAACTTCTTTTTCTGCTCGGGTAAAAAGCACCAAATACTTTTCGCGGATAGAGAAATTCACATCCGTGTTTTTAAGTATGCGTTCCATTACCGTCGCCAATTTCTCATTCTTTGCCTTAATGGTTACGGAACGATTGGAATTCACATCTTTAGTGTTGTACACCACCGAGAGAGAAGTTTGCTGTCCCACCTCATCCAATACCTTATTTAAAGGAGTGTTTGTAAAATCCAAATTTAATAGTGTGCTTTGTGCAGAAGCATTCACCAAAACCGGAACAAAGAGGAGGAATGATAGTAGCAAAAACTTAATTTTGCACTTCCTGTTTTCTTTCATTTTGTATTCTTTTTAAGCTAGGATAGGCTAATAAAAACTAACTTTTGTCAGGTTCCCTACAACTGAAGTCCAAACACAGACTGATGCTGAGGTAGAAAATACAACTTTAGCTGCACGAAAAAAATAAAACGAAGAAGGAGAAAATT
>JAVVPX010000119.1:0-4604 GCA_036655555.1 Bacteroidaceae bacterium
GCAAAAAGAAGCTACATGAGGACGAAACTTCTTGTTGCGGATATAGATTCTTATTACGAGCGAAAATAGCTCGTTCTAGCTTATTCTAGCTTATTCTAGCTTGTGCGATGATGTACTTCCTCTATTTCGTCAACAAAAGAACAAATAGAGGCTGTAAATAGCTTTACTGAGCTTCTTGGGGATAGAGAATAATCTTAGAATTGTAAGTCAAGAAGCTTAACAGAGCGATATTCTTACAGCTAAAGTCGCTATACTGTTAATTAGTTTCGTTAAATACTTGTTACTGTTTGTAAAATTAAATATATATAATAGTTTATTGGGAAAGTCTATGACTAAATCCCCAAGAATACAATGTGCCCGCAAAATCTATCCGTGGATTGATGCTTAGGTTTTCATGAATGAATTGCTATGTCATAAATAGTTTGTTGTTGAAGCCTTATATGTAGGTTTTTATTTATACATTTGCGATTAAGTTATTTTTACTAACAAGTACTATAATATGACTATTAAGACAGCATTAACATATATCCAAATAGGAAAAGTATTGGAACTAAATTTAAAAGAGAAATTGTAGAATAGTACAAGTGTATTTTTAATTGTTAAACAATCACTAATAAAAAAAGTATGAAAAAGAAGTTTTTTGCAGAAATGATTGGTACAATGGTACTCGTATTGATGGGTTGCGGCGCAGCTGTTTTCAATGGTGGAGCAATGTCTGTGTCCGCAGTATTAACTATTGCTTTTGCTTTCGGACTGTCGGTAGTGGCGATGGCATATACCATTGGCAGTATTTCCGGTTGCCATATTAATCCTGCCATTACGTTGGGTGTATGGCTTTCCGGACGAATGAAAGCAAAAGAGGCTGGTATCTATATGTTGGCGCAAATAATCGGAGGTGTACTTGGTTCTACTCTTTTGTGGAGTATCAGTAATCCAATGGGTATCACTGCTACAGGAGCTAACGGTTATGGTGAAGGGATGCTTTTACCTGCTTTGATAGCCGAAACGGTGTTCACTTTTATCTTTGTACTCACTGCGCTAGGAGCTACGAGCGACCAAAATAAAGCCGGTAAATTTGGAGGTCTGGCAATTGGTTTGGCTTTAGTGTTGGTGCATATTGTTTGTATTCCTATTACCGGGACATCCGTAAATCCCGCACGTAGCATTGGTCCTGCTCTGTTTTCAGGTATTGAGGCTATAAGTCAACTTTGGGTGTTTATTGTGGCTCCTATGATAGGTGCATGTATAGCCGCATTGGTATGGCATCAATTAAAAGATTAATAAAAGTCGAATGAACATACTTCTGCTTATTGGAAGAAGAAGAATACAGCAGCACCGATAAGTATCAATCCTAGTACTCCATAGAAAAGTCGAGCGCGAGGACGACCTACATTGCGTACTATTAATTGAGTGTTTTGGGCAGTGAAGAACCAATTCCAATTGAATGCCGAGGCGAGCAGCGAGAGAATGCCCGCTACGGCAAACAATACTTGTACAAAATACTTTGCGCCCATTACTCTTGAATGCTAACTATTCGACTACCATCAGCTTGTTCGTCGATGTTTACCTTTACGCAATCTGTAGGGAGGAGATCTTCTATTAGTTCGGGCCATTCGATGAAGCAGAGTGCACCGCTGTAGAAATAATCTTCGTAACCAAAGTCGAAAGCTTCTTCTACCTTATTAATACGGTAAAAGTCGAAATGATAAATCAGTTCTCCGGCTTCGTCCGAACGATATTCGTTGATGATGGCAAAGGTAGGAGAGTTGATAACGTCCGTCACGCCGAGACATTCGCATACTGCTTTGATAAAAGTCGTTTTGCCTGCGCCCATTTTTCCGTAGAAAGCAAATACAGTGCGGTCGCCCATTGCTTGAATAAAGTCCCGCGCTGCATCGTGGATGTTATCTAGCGAAGTAATTTTAATTTCCATATTGATGTTGTTTATTAGTTATTTCTTTTTGCTTTGCATACTTATCAACGGAATAATCATTTCTTCCATCGAGATACCCCCATGCTGAAAGGTGTCGGTATAGTACTGAGCATAATAGTTGTAGTTGTTAGGATAAGCAAAGAAGTCATCGCCCGTGGCAAAGATGTAAGTAGTGCTTACGTTGGGACTTGGAAGCTGCGCCTTGAGCGGCTCTTTCATTTCGAACACTTGTTTCGGATTATAGCTAAGATTTTTGCCTAGCTTATAACGTAAGTTGGTATTTGTGTTGCGGTCGCCAATCACTTTGATAGGATTGTTTACTCGAATAGTTCCGTGGTCGGTGGTGATGATTATTTTGTAGTCACTTGCGGCTAAAGCTTTGAATAAGTCTTTGACTGCCGAATGCCGAAACCACGAAAGCGTGATAGAGCGATAAGCTGCTTCGGTAGAGGCTAGTTCCCTCATCATCTTTGATTCTGTGCGTGCGTGCGAAAGCATATCAATAAAGTTGAGTACTACTACGTTGAGATCGTTCTGTTTCAAACGTTCAAATTGATTAACCAACCGTTCGCCGGCTGCCGAATCATTTATTTTATGATAAGAGAATGTATCTTTGCGTCGGTAGCGTTCTATATGTGTCTGTATAAGTGGTGCTTCGTTGAGATTCTTACCTTCTTCACCTTCTTCGTCTACCCATAAGTCGGGAAACATTTCGGCAATCTTATTGGGCATTAGTCCCGAGAAGATGGCGTTGCGCGCATATTGGGTAGCGGTAGGCAGAATGCTGAAATACAATTCTTCTTCGAAAGTGAACGAGTCCGCAAGTTCTTTACTTAGTACCCTCCATTGGTCTAAACGGAAATTATCGAGTACGATGAAGAATACTTTTTCCCCGGCATTAAGAAGTGGAAATATCTTTCGCTTAAATATATCGGGACTCATTACCGGACGTTCTTCGGGATGCGTCATCCAATTCATATAGTTCTTCTTGATAAACTTGGTGAAGGTAGTGTTGGCCTCCGCTTTTTGCATTTGGAGCATCTCTGCCATATTGCTATCTGTGCCTTCTAATTCCAACTCCCAATATACCAATCGCTTGTAGACTTCCATCCAATCTGAGGAAGAAAAGGAATCATTTATTTGCATCCCTATCTTTCCAAAGTTTTGTTGATAACCGGTGTTGGCTACTTCTGTGATGATATCCTTTTTATGAAGATTCTTTTTCAAAGTCAATAATATCTGATTGGGATTGACGGGTTTTATCAGGTAGTCGGCAATCTTAGAACCGATAGCCATATCCATGATATTTTCCTCTTCGCTCTTAGTAATCATTACTACGGGTACGGTAGGACATATTTCTTTAATCAGCGACAAGGTTTCTAATCCACTGATACCGGGCATATTCTCATCTAGAAAGATTAAATCGAACCTTGTTTCACGGCAGAGGTCTAAAGCATCTTGTCCGTTAGTGACAGTGCTGACGGCATAGCCTTTACTCTCAAGAAACATGACATGAGGTTTCAACATATCTATTTCATCGTCTACCCAAAGCAATAGGTCTTTATTCATTTTCCGTTCGTTTAATCAAATTAATATTACTCTTCTTCTTCTTGTGGCAATTCCTCTTTATAGATAGGGTCGTCCAAGGTGTAGCCGTCAATTTCCGGTTCGGGAATGGTCGAGAAATTCTTTTCGTGGAAGGTGGCGTAATCATCAAAACTATAATACTTCTTGAGTATCTCGAAGTTTGATAGGGAGATAATAACCACTCTCATGCCACTAAGTTTCTTAGCCATACCCTTATCTGCATACAACAGCTTGTGATATTGATAAGCTTCGTCAAAGTTAGTAAATTCTTTGATTTGCAACATCGCTATCCCATTCTCTTTAACAAAAGATAAATCAAAGTTCTTCACGATGAAGTTAGAAAAGTTGTAGCGAGCTATTTCGTAGAGTAATAAGTTTTCGTTTACTTTACCATCTTCGTAAGCGAGCATAAACAAATAAGGGGTGTTGCGTTCTGCACTAAATGCAGGCAAGAGACTATCCGTACCGAATTCTCCTTTTGCTGCATCTGCTTTTCTACGTTTCCAAATAGAACCCAAAGCACTTCCATCCGATGCTAATAATCTACCATCTTGCAATCCTTTGACCATATAAGCAGCTAGTTCGCTAATCTCATCTTTAGGATATTTTTCTACCACCTCCTTAAGTGCATTCATAAATTTATCCTTTTCGCCGGTTTGAAGCATACTCATGGCATTGAGGAACATAAACTTAGGTAAGTGTTGTCCCATGGCATACTTCTTAGAAGCTGTGAGATAATTGTTCTTCACTTTTTGATAGTTACCTTCGCTGTAGGCCGCATAAGTAAGCGTGTAGAGCGAATCCTCTAAATGCTTTCCATGGATGATATTATAAGCATAGTCGGGGTCAGAGAGTGTAATGCTATACTTACTTTCGGGGAATAGCTTTATCAACGTGTTCTTGTATTCGTCCGCCTGCGTCATCTTTTTTTGTCGGGCAAGCATCAGGTAGAGATTATAATACGCCTCATCCAAAGCTTTATAGTTCGGGAAACGAGTATATAAGCGGTTGAAAGCTTGTTCAGCTAGTCGGTAGTCTTCTAATTTATCTTTGTAAATCATGCCCATATTGAAGAGTCCATCGG
>JAVVPX010000120.1:0-1289 GCA_036655555.1 Bacteroidaceae bacterium
ACGAGAGGACCGTGTTGGACTGACCTCTGGTTTACCAGTTGTGCCGCCAGGTGCATCGCTGGGTATCTAAGTCGGGATGGGATAAGTGCTGAAAGCATCTAAGTACGAAGCCTGCCACAAGATTAGATTTCTTAGGGTCGTCATAGACTATGACGTTGATAGGATGTAGGTGTAAAGATGGCAACATCAAAGCCGAGCATTACTAATTGCCCGTACACTTTCTTTCAAACGCGAGTTTGGTTTATACATACGTTTAGTATTTTATTTTAGGAGCTATTTATTATTTATTTGTTTTACATTATGTCAACCTTCTTTAGGTGACTACAGCATCAGGGTTCCACCTCTTCCCATTCCGAACAGAGAAGTTAAGCCTGATCACGCCGATGGTACTGCGTAACAGTGGGAGAGTAGGTAGTCGCCGTTTTATCAAAGCCTCGTATGTCGAAAGATATGCGAGGCTTTTTGACGTTTATACAATAGTTATATATATTACCTTATTGTCAGCTAATTACAAGGCTTTCCATAATGATTGGAAGTCTTTGTAACGACCGTAACAAACCATCTCATCGTCTGCTTGAATTAGATAATCAGCAGCAATGTCACTGTTTACCTCTCGTCTAGTGACAAATATGCCAAGTATATTTTTGGCTTTAATGGAACATTCTAACGCTATCATCTTAAGATTAAATTCGGAAGATAATTTTAATTCATTGAACTTATAGCCTATAAATTTACTCGGAACTTTGAATTTCAATACATAATATTCTTCGTCTATTTTAAACGATTCCATTCCCATACCAATATCTAGTAGTTGACTAAGTTCTCGGGCTGCATCTTTTTCAGGCGTTAGTATTTTATCTAAATTAAAAGCTTCAAGTACTGCTTTATGTAATTCATCCATTGCTCGGGCATAAATATGCTTCACATTGCGTTGTTTGAGTAAGGCTACTGCTCGTACCGAAGCACCAAAATTTTCGCCAATAGCGACTATGACTACATCTACATCGTTTAAAGGAAGAGCTGAAAGAGAGGCTTCGTCCGTTACGTCTAAAATAAAGGCTGTGGCTATTTTATCTTTAATAGCGTCTACCCGATGCTCATCACTATCTGCGCCTATTACTTCATTGCCTAAAGCAGAAAGGTCGGTAGCCAACATTCCTCCATAGTTCCCTAAACCTATTATTATATATTTCATAACTAATTAATTATTATATTATCTTTTGGATATTCATATTTTGTTATTCGTTTCTGTCGTACTAATCCCAACATAAGCGTAATTACTCCTACTC
>JAVVPX010000120.1:1299-4511 GCA_036655555.1 Bacteroidaceae bacterium
GGTATCGAGAGAAGAGCCTACCGTGCTTAATGCTGAAGTACATTCAAAGATTAAATTCACAAGTGGTGTATGTGGCTCTAAAATGCTCAATGCAAATACTCCCATAAATAGTAGCAACAAATACATCAGTACAGTAGCATTAGAACGACGAATAGAATCTAATGAAAGTTCGCGTTGGAAAACTTCTACTCGTTTACTACCTCGTAATACTGCCCATAGATTAAGTAATATCACAGCGAAAGTATTTACTTTGATTCCGCCTGCAGTAGACTGAGATGCTCCTCCAATAAACATCAACAATATCATTAGCAAAATAGTTTGCATACTGAATGTAGTCATGCCTACACTGTTAAAGCCTGCTGTTCGCGGACAAGTAGCATTAAAGAATGCCTGTACCATTTTATCCATAGAAGTCATTCCGGCAAAAGCATTGTTCCATTCAAAGAGCGCAATTGCTCCGGTGCCAATCAGCAAAAGCAAAAAAGTAGTGAGTAAAACAATCTTTGTATTGAGATTGTAGAGATGTCGGATACGGTGCGGTTCTATTTTTCCGCTGCAAATGAATCTCCAGAATCTTTTTAGATGATAGACTGCAATAGCCTTAAAGTTAACAAGGATAGGGAAACCAATACCTCCGAATATAATCAAAAAAGATAGCGTGATATAGAGCAGATTGTGATTATTCATTACCAAAGGATTGCCCATATTTCCCGGTAAAGTAGAGAATCCTGCATTACAAAAAGCTGAGATAGAATGAAAAGCTGAAAAGGCGAGTTCTTCGTTGAATGTCATGCCCATAGTTCCATGAATACTAAATAGTAGCACGAGCATACCAATTCCTTCGATAACCAATGTAAATCCCAATATATATAATAAGGTGGAGAGTAGAGAACTCAAAGAATCGGAACTGACCATGTCTCGTACGGCTAGTTTGTTATAAAGAGAGGTGTTTCCCATAAAGAACATAGCAAAGAAACTTGTGAATGTCATTACTCCCAATCCTCCTATCTGTATCAAGAGAATAATTATCGTAAGTCCCATTGGTGTAAAGGTTGAAGATACATCTACTGAAGTTAATCCTGTAACGCATACCGCACTAGTAGCGGTAAATACGGCATCTACCCACGAAATGTCATTGAATGTTGAGAGAGGGAGTAAAAGTAATCCCGTACCAATGCTGATGATGACTAAAAAACTAAACGCAAGGATGAGCGAAGGATTAGTTCGTCGTCCCAATAGGCGTACTATCCCATTTGATATGTGTAATATTGAAAGTATTAAAAGAATAGTTATCTGATACATCTTTCCATTTAGGAACGTCCATACATATCGAACAGCACCCGGTTCAGGTTCAAAAAACAATTTGGGAATGAGCGTAAGAAACAATAACATATTGAGTACCCACATTAACGAGCGATACTTTCTTTTTGACTCTTTATAGTCTAATAAAATATGTGCAGTAGTGGTTACTAAAAAAGTAATCCAAACTATATTATATAAAAGATTTAGTTGTTTTAAAATAGTTTGTGTAATAGGGAATCCATGTTCATAAATTACTCCGGCTATAAGAGCAAACGCAGCCAAGTAAGTAACTGTATTTGCCAGACCAAGAGAAAGACGAACATAAGGCTGTATCCATTTATTTTGGTATAGAAAAGCTTTATGGTATAATTTCATCGCATCTTCAATAATATTCAGTCTTACAAACATAAGTAAAATAATTGATTTATAAGTGGTGAACAGCGTAAAAAGAATTAAGTTCGATTGAGCAAATGTCTAATAATGTAGAGATAAACATCAACAAATGTTTGATAAGTTGGAATTTATAGCTAATTTTGTCACTTCAACTTAATGAATTAAGAATATTATGAGTACAAGAACTAAAAGATTCATGCTTCCTGAAGATGAAATACCAAAATACTGGTATAACATTCAGGCGGATATGAAAAACAAACCTCTCCCTCCTCTCAATCCCAAAACTAAGCAGCCTCTGAAACCGGAAGATCTTTTCCCTATCTTTTCAGAAGAAGTGTCTCGACAAGAATTAAATCAGACAGACCAGTGGATAGAGATACCGGAAGAAGTGCGTGAGCTTTATAAGAATTATCGTTGTACTCCGTTAGTTAGAGCGTATGGATTGGAGGAAGCTTTAGGCACTCCGGCACATATTTATTTTAAAAACGAAAGCGTAAGTCCGATAGGTTCGCATAAGCTAAATTCAGCTTTGGCACAAGCTTATTATTGCAAAAAAGAAGGTACTACTAATATCACTACTGAGACCGGAGCCGGTCAGTGGGGAGCAGCACTTTCTTATGCAGCTAAAGCTTTTGGGCTAGAACTTGCTGTATATATGGTTAAGATTAGTTATGAACAAAAGCCTTATCGTAGGTCGATTATGCAAACATTTGGTGCACAGGTAACCGCATCTCCTTCGATGTCGACTCGTGCAGGAAAAAATATTGTAACAGCATATCCTAATCATCAAGGCTCTTTGGGTACTGCTATTTCGGAAGCAATTGAATTGGCCATGAATACTCCTAACTGTAAATATACTTTAGGCTCTGTACTTAGTCATGTTACTCTTCACCAAACTATCATAGGCTTAGAAGCCGAGAAACAAATGGCAATGACGGGAGAATATCCTGATGTTATTATCGGTTGCTTTGGCGGAGGTTCTAACTTTGGCGGTATTTCTTTTCCATTTATGCGTCATACTATTTTGGAAGGAAAGAAAACCAGATACGTAGCAGCAGAACCGGCATCGTGTCCAAAGCTTACTCGTGGAAAGTTTGAATACGACTATGGCGATGAAGCAGGATATACTCCTCTTTTGCCTATGTTTACTTTAGGACATAACTTTGCTCCGGCAAACATTCATGCAGGCGGGCTTCGTTATCATGGAGCAGGTGTTATTGTTTCTCAGCTATTGAAAGACCATTTAATGGAAGCCGTGGATATTCAACAATTAGAATCGTTCAAAGCAGGTTGTCTTTTTGCTCAAACCGAGGGTATTATTCCTGCTCCCGAATCGTGTCATGCTATAGCAGCCGCCATAGACGAAGCAAACAAATGCAAAGAGACCGGCGAACAGAAAGTTATCCTATTTAATCTCTCCGGACACGGTTTGATAGATATGGCATCTTACGATAAATATTTGGCAGGCGATTTAGTAAACTATTCGCTTAGCGACGAAGAAATAGCTAAAAGCTTGA
>JAVVPX010000121.1:0-4338 GCA_036655555.1 Bacteroidaceae bacterium
TAGAAGCTACAGTCTTGATCCAGTCTGCTGTAACCCCAGTAAGAAGTATATCTACTCCTGCTAAGAGTTTTTTTACCATTGCATTATCCATCTCTGTAAGAACGGCTTCAAAAGCCAAAGTCCCAGCAGTTGGAGTAGTAACAATAACATTACCCTGCTCATTTTTAACGATCGTATCGGTTATAGCTTCACCAGTCCAACTAGTACTCCCTTCTTTAATGTTACCGAAAGATTTACCGTTTTTTAAATCGGCTAAAGTCTTAGCGGTATAATCCAAGATAGGATCAAAAAACATCATATCTCCTTGTCCGACAAAAAATTCGCCAAGCGATTCTTTTATAATTCCTGCCATATTAATAAATTTTAACGTTAATATTTAATACTTTACTTGTATATCCGGCAATTAAATCGGAGCCGGAAAAAACCGAATTTTTAACATCTAATGTATAATGGAAATTACCTATCTCTAATGTAGAATTAAAAATACCCTCAAATCGGCTAAGCAAAAAATTCTCTCTAATTGCGTTCCTAGCACCGGATGGTAATTGCTCCACGTGTAGGCTAAGAACTAAATTATATTCCATTATTCCCCGTTCAGTAGTTAGTTGGCCTAATCCGCCGTTACCATTAATCTCAATAAATGATTCGGGCAAGTCAGAGAGAGGTGAGAAGTTATTAACATACACATCTTTTACTCCAAGGTCACCGGAAGCACCAATTTTAATTAGATATTCAGCTAATTTTTCAGCTATACTATTTACCGAACTTAATTTCATTCTCAAACGCTTTTAATTCTAATTCAAACTTTTCATTAATATAGGGAACTAATCCCTCACTCCACCATCCATAACCTTTTTTAGACGAATCCCCTGCATCAATTCCATCCGGGCCGAGTCCGTGCTCAAGGAAAAAACCATAAGGAGCTTCACAAAATACAGCTAGTACGTATTTGCCTGTATTAGATAAATGATTATTCTGTAATGCTGACATTAATTTATTCCTTCCGCTCATATTATACATTTGTTTATGATATATATACGTAGTAGAGATAGAGGCTGATGCCGGATTCCCTATAAACTTAATTAATGCTCCATCTTTATATAAGCCAGAACCTATACTATCTTTAAGATTATAAGTAGCATCCGTCCAATAATGCTTAGATTCACTAGAAACCCAATCGCTGACATACTTGCCCATAGAACTTAAAAAACGTAAAAGTTTTTTCTCTAACGCTTTATTAATGAACTCGTCTATTTTCATTTTGACAATCTCATTATTCCGTTTCTGAAAATCATTTCTCATCTCTTTGAAAAAGTTTTAAGTCCTGTCCACCTATCTCCGAATCAGAAATAGGATATGCCTGTTTAATTCTAGCCTTATATAAAGAGCCGTTCTCAAGAGTTATCTCTATCTCATCATTCGCACGGATATTTATCTTAGAGTCTTCCAACATAATAGTATCCTCACCCTGTAGCCAACCCCCATTAAAGGAAGTTATCCCCTGTGATAAGTAGCATCTACATGAAAATATTTTATTAGGAACTTTTATTCCAGTCACATTATCAACTATCGCTCCTCTAAATATTATACAAGTATGCGGGAAAAATTGGAAATTATCTACCATAACTCTGTCATATCATAAATGAGCATGACATCGGGGGCTTGCTCCATCCCCCACTTTCCTCTAAGTCTTTTTGCATTATTAGCCCAAGCCTCTCTGTCTTGTTGAGAAACCTGTAAATTAGCAGTGGTAATACTTCTATTACCAATCTGCTTTTTACTAGCCCCACCGTTTGTTAATCCAGTAGCTGCATCCCACATTATAGCGGTAGCTAGGTCACGGTCTCTTTCATTTACTTCAAAAAAAGGAGTGCCATGCGCAATTTTATAAGTACCCATAGCCTTCTGGATAAGCCTATCTGGAAAGATAAACGTAGGTAGAATCTGAAGTCCTTCTTCTATTGTTAGCATAGCACTCATTTTTTTAATTATTTAACATTGAGATAAAACATACTTTTACCAGCAGTAAGAACCATAAGAGTAGTCTCCTCTGTATCCCAAATCTGGATATTCTCACGCAAGTTTAACGTGTAAGTGGTAAGGATCCGACCTCCCTCTGATAATGCTTGCATAGAATCAGAAGTATTTCCGCCCAACATAATATGAGAAGTAGAATGGATCTCTCCAATATCTCCCTTAGGGCGTAACACAAATGTATCAGGGGTGAATGAATCTAAAGAAACATCTTCTAAGATACCTTTAGTCTTATTGAATTTCTCAATAGCCACAATAGTATCACTTACTATAAATGTGATACCCAATATCTCCTCTACGATCTGTTTCATCCTAGTCTCATTCCACCCTGCAATCATGTCTGTGCGGATAGTTTTATCTGCGATAGTGGGATATAGATATGAGGCAACAGAAGCACGAACTTTACTGTGGCGTAAGAAGCTGAAAAATGTATTATACTCAACCTCAATAAGCATCATCTCCTTGCGAAGATTCTTTTTTCGAGCCTTTTCAAACAACTCATTCCTTAAATCTTCTAAAGGAGTAGAATCAGCTCCTTCTATCTTACGATCTGCATCAGTCCACCATCTTTTTGTCCCAGACAGTGTAGTCCTATTAATGGTTGGAATATTATAGTTAAATTTTATCCCAGTGAATGAGCCATCATTATTAGCTTCAGTAATTTCGTAATAGCCATTCGAAACGCCCTGATCACGCATATAAGAAATACGATTACCATGTTCCGCATACATTCCCATTTGTGGGGAATTAGGGAAAAATGAATTTCCATTACCACCTAGCATATCATACAGCATCATTTGTGCCGACTGTTGGATAGGTTGAGAATTAGAAGTACTTTCTAATACTTTTGCGGCCATGAGGTAATCTTCCTTACCCATCGTCCGGTTTGCACCGATATGGGGAATAGTACCCTCAAGAGCGGTAAATCCCTTAGTCCCTCTAGGTTTAGCTTTTGCATCCAGAGCAATATGGTTAGCCATGATACCGATTCTAGTATCTCTCTGAATTGCAGCATAAGTCATGTCATAAGGACGTTTCAAAGGGAGAGGACGAAATCCGTCTGTCTTCCTAATATTCGTCTGGTATGGGGCAACTACATCATTAATATATGTAGTGAATTGCCTCCCGTTTACCAAGTTAGCAATATCCATCAACGAGGTAAATTGTGTTAAATATCCTGCTTGTGCCATCTATTTCTCAAATTTAAGGGTTTGTAAATAATTCCTCTTATAAGAGGTAGGGACCGAAGCAACCATATATTCAAGAATACGCCCTTCGTCAATTAAAGTTACATTAAAGGAATGACCTATTTTATTTTTAACCCCCCTAGAATCAAGATTATTCTTAGTTAAACCAAAAGGATCCAGAACTCTAGCATCCTCTGCAATCAAGGCATCCCCAAGGATAGTACCTAACTGACCAGCAGTAATAGTAACTTCATAATTACCATCAGCGTTTATTTTAGTATTTCCGTTAGTGGTATTGGTATTAATAGTAATAGATTTAGTCTCGTCATCAGGGTTACTAATTTTAAGCCCATCTATGAGCTTTGCAAGCCCAAACCAATTAGCTATAATTACTTTAGTGGCAGTACTATCTATCGCAGATAATATGCGATAGGTAGGAATAGGAGTTAATTCTTTCTTATCCCCAATAGAACACATCGTCCCAGTCCTAATATAATCATCGGCATAAATGTCATAGATTTTATGAGTACCAATCGTACCGTCTAATCGGATAAGACCTCCCATAATTCGGGAACCTCTTTGATCAAGCCACGCAGGAAACATACCCTCCGTTTGGAGTTCAATCCCTGTCCCGTAAAGGTGGCCCATCGAATTTTGTAATATAGAAGTCATTGTTAATCAATTTAATTTGTTTTTTCTCTTCTTTCTTTTTCAGCCTGAAGAATAGCTTTTGTAGTGGAAAAATCCACGCTCCCTGACGAACCTAAGTCACCGGGTTGCGGAGTATAAGTTTCTCCACGTGCAGATAAAGTAGCATTAAAATGCTCATTCGCCTTAGCAAAAATTTCTTCTGCCGTAGCCTTATCCCCTAATTCTAAAGACGCAATTTTAATTCCATTAGAAAAATCAACGTTCCAAGATTTAGATAATTTTAACTCATTTACTTTATTAATAACAGAATCATGCCTAGTAGCAAGCATTTTTTCAGAACGTATCGCATTCAACTCATCCTGTAGTGGCTTTGTTGCTTGGACAATAGCCTCTTGTTGTGATTGTGCTAATCGGTTAAAAAAAGCATCCATATCAAACCCATCTTTTGGGGGGGTCGGAGGTGTTG
>JAVVPX010000122.1:0-4306 GCA_036655555.1 Bacteroidaceae bacterium
AAAAGCTTCATGGACAAAGTATACTATATTCAATGGTGCATTGATTCCTGCCGTAGGTTCGCTCTCTTGTTATTGGCAATATCAAAGTGAAATTAAAACTGTGTCGGCTCGCTTTCCCTCAGGCACAGATAAAATGTGGGCAGTACAAGTAGATCAGAGTGGCGAAAATTTCCAAAAAAGTGATTTCTTATATGCTCCTGCCATAGATATATCTTTTGAAGAAAGGGATACTAAGGTTCTTCCTTTTTATCATCTAACTTCGAAAGTGATTGTTCATTTATTAGCGGGGGAAGGTGTTGATGCTGCTGATTTGTCAAATGCATCAGTAACGATATTAAATACTCGTGTTGAGGGTTCGTTGGATTTGACTGCTAACGGTTCGTTGACGGCTATTGCCTCTAAGCTTGTTAAGCAGATTATTTCTCATAAATCTGTAGATGAATTTACAGCTCTGTTAATACCTCAAGATGTGTCGACAAAGGAATTTATTCGTATTGCTGTCGGTGGACAAACTTATACTTTTATACCTAAACTTGATGAAGCTAATTTAAAGGGTGGCTTTTCATATGTTTATGACGTAACTCTCAACAAAAATGGAATAGAAGTAAGTATACCAAATCCTACAGGTATTGTATGGGGAGCAGGAAGCACAGGAAATGGGGTAGCGGATAGAATATTTAAGGCTGGTGAGCTGAAAGTAGGGGACTATTATTATAAAGATGGTACTCATTCCGATGGAGGAGCAAGAAGAATGACTAATGCAGGAATAATAACAGAATCGGAAAATATTACTGCAATAACTTCAAAAGAGTGCACGGGAATAGTCTTTTACATGGAAGAATCACTGACAGGAGTAACCATTGCTCATGTGATTTCTGCTAAAGATGCTGTCGGAACTTGTCAATGGTCTAGCCGTGATATGGAAATAGGGACAAAGGCTATTGATTATCTTACGGATTTTGGCGGTTATCAAAATGCTTTAACAATAGGAACATATATTGCTGATGCAACTCATAGTGTAACAGGAGCCGACTTTCCTGCTTATACAAAGGCGGCTAATTATGGTTCTGTAATAGAAGGCGTAAATGGTTGGTATTTACCATCTGCGGGAGAACTATTGAAAGCAAAAAAAAATAATTTAGTTGTAGCTAACTTAGCTAAACTAGTTGCGATTGGAAAGGCGGATGCAATATCGAAGTCTTATTGGTCTAGCACTGAAGTGAATGGAAATCCGGTTTCAGAAGCGTATATTCTTTATGGAAGTTCCATAATGGAAAATGGTAAGACTACTTTTTCATATGTACGACCAGTCTTATCTTTTAAGTGATTTTATTTATAAATAGAAAGAAATGAAAATCAAAAGGATTCTATACATATTACCATTGGTGGTAACAATAATGCTTCTGATGGGAGCTTGTGTCAATGAAGCGCAAGAGGAAATAGATGATAAATCTTATCCTCTTGATGTGAAGGTGACTACTTTTAACTTTAGTAAAACACTTGGTTCACGTGCTACAACAGGCTTGGTTACAAACTTAACTACCGGAGATAAAATTGGGTTAATTGCACTCAACGGTAATGTGTCGGTCTACGATAATATTCCGCTTACATTAGGAGCAGATGGTAAATGGACAGTGGATGCTTCGTCCGGTATTAAATTGTATTATTATCCTAAAGTTTATTATTTCGTTTACTATCCTTACAATGTTTTGATGGATGGAAAGACATCCGCAGAAACAATAAAAAACACCTTTACTGTTCCTTTGGATCAAACTTCGTCTACAAATTATACCTTGTCCGATTTGATGATTTCAGCTCCAATTAAGGCTGTTAAAGGACAAACAATGAATTTTGAACTCTCTCACAAACTTTCGCTCGTTCAAATATCAGTAAAAAATGATAAAGGAGCAGAGGTGACATCACTGAATATGCAAGCAAAAGTTGGTGCAGATATTTATTCCCCTTTAAGTATTGGTGGAGGGGCTTATCAATTTCTTACTAAAGATGCTGCCTCAATAAATATGAGTGTAACCTTTGAGGTTGCCGGGAAAACTTATCAATGTGATAAAAAAGGAGTGAATCTTCCTCAAGGTAAATATTATTCGTTTACTGTGGTGCAGTAATTCTTTGTTTTATACCCAAAGCAAGTCGCTCATGATACCATCGGAAACAAAAACACCACTTTTGCCGAGAATTAGACAATCGTTTCGTTGTTCCAACTTGCCGTTGAGAAGATAAGCTTTGGCGTTCGAAAGACAATAATCGTATAAGGTGTTGCCAAATTCAGCTTTAAGACGTGGCAGCGAAAGTCCCCACATGGTGCGAAGTGAAGTAATCACGTAATCGTTGTAACGGGTATAAATATCCAACTTCTCAATTTCTATTTGAGGCTCTCCTTTTTCTATACCTATTATATAGTTATGTAGCGAAGATATATTCCATTGTCTGTTTGTCCCATCAAAAGAATGAGCTGACGGTCCGCAACCTAAATATTTCTTCCCTATCCAGTAGCTGGAATTATGCTTAGCGTATTTTCCCGGTTGGCAGAAGTTCGAAATTTCATAGTGCTGGAATCCGGCTTCGCCCAATAGTTTACTCATTTTAGCAAAGAATTCTACGCTATTGTCTTCACTAACTTCCTCCACCCGATGCTTTTGTAACATTTTGTAGAGCTCAGTACCTTCTTCGTAAATGAGATGATAAGCTGAAATGTGCTCTACTCCTAAACTAATGGCCTGTTGGAGGTCTCGTTCCCAGCTTTCTTTGCTTTCGCCCGGAAGTCCGTACATTAAATCGATACTGATGTTATTAAATCCCGCTTGCCTACAATCTTCTACTGCTCGAATAGCTTGCTGTGCCGTATGTCTCCGATGTAAAACTTTGAGCATCCGGTCATCAAAAGTCTGTATTCCCATACTAATACGATTGAATGGAAGCTTCGAAAGTTCGTGTAGGTAGTTGATGCGTAAGTCATCCGGATTAGCCTCAAGCGTAATCTCAGTACATTTGTCCATTCCATAAACACGATGGATAGTATCGAATACCTTTTTGAAGCTATCGGAACAAAGTTGCGAGGGAGTGCCTCCGCCAAAGTAAATAGTTTCAATAGGTTCCCCTTGCAGATAATCTTTGCGCAATTCTAACTCTAGGCAAAGTGCGTCTATATATCTTTCTATCCATTCATTTTGGGTAGTGGAATAGAAGTCGCAGTAAATACAACGAGATTTGCAAAAAGGAATATGTAAATAGATGCCTGCCATTGTTTACTTATTTATTATAGAATTACAAAAGTAGGGGTTCTTATCGATAATAGTACTATTGTTGAACTCTAATTAAATGTAAAAAGGATGGAGGTGTTGAATAACATTGTTATCTAACACGACGTAATAATTGTTTGGAACAATATAAATTTATAATTTGCGAACCATTAAAAATAGAGGTATGCGAGGAACATACTATGTTAATTATTTAAATCTTATATATCATGAAAGTATATCAGACTAACGAAATTAAGAACATCGCCCTATTGGGAAGTTCGGGATCCGGGAAAACCACTCTCGCTGAGGCTATGCTCTTCGAGAGTGGGCTTATAAAACGTAGAGGTTCCATAGCAGCAAAAAACACAGTTAGCGATTATTTCCCGGTAGAACAGGACTATGGCTATTCTGTATTCTCTACTGTTTTTCATGTAGAATGGAACAATAAGAAGTTAAATATAATAGATTGTCCGGGTGCGGACGACTTTGTAGGAGGAGCAGTAACGGCGATGAACGTAACCGATACTGCTATTATTTTGCTCAATGGGCAATATGGAGTAGAAGTAGGTACACAAAATAATTTCAGATATACCGATAAATTAGGTAAACCTGTCATTTTTTTAGTGAACCAACTTGATAATGAAAAATGTGATTACGATAATATATTGGAACAGCTGAAAGAATCTTATGGCTCTAAAGTTATTCCTATTCAATACCCTATCAGTACAGGACCCGGCTTTAATGCTCTTATTGACGTGCTGCTGATGAAAAAATACTCTTGGAAGCCAGAAGGTGGAATACCTGAAATAGAAGATATCCCTGCTGAAGAAATGGATAAGGCAATGGAAATGCATAAAGCCTTAGTAGAAGCAGCAGCCGAAAATGATGAGACATTGATGGAAAAGTTCTTTGAACAAGACTCATTGACCGAAGATGAAATGAGAGAAGGTATCCGTAAAGGATTGGCACAAAGAGGAATGTTCCCGGTATTCTGCGTATGCGCAGGCAAAGATATGGGCGTTCGTCGTTTGATGGAGTTCCTAGGTAAT
>JAVVPX010000123.1:0-4058 GCA_036655555.1 Bacteroidaceae bacterium
TTGATAAAACCCTGAAACTATTCAAAAAAGGGAATCAGATGCTTTGGAATGCAAAGATGCGTTTTGGCAAGACTCTTTCTGCACTCCAAGTAGTAAAAGAAAAAAGATTTGAGCGTACTCTTATCCTTACGCACCGCCCTGTGGTGGATAGTGGCTGGTTCGAAGATTTCGGCAAGATATTTTATGATACTTCTGATTATCTATATGGTTCAAAGACCAATGGGGAATCTTTCTCATCTCTTGAACACCAATATAAAATCGAGGGCAAGCACTATGTATATTTCGCCTCAATGCAGGATTTGCGAGGTTCGGAAACGGTAGGTGGAAAGTTCAACAAGAATGATGATATATTCTCCACTGCATGGAATCTGATAATTGTGGACGAAGCCCATGAAGGAACGCAGACTTCTCTTGGCAAGGCTGTAATGACCGAGCTTGTGAAACCGGAGACGAAAGTGTTGCGCTTGTCGGGAACACCTTTCAACCTTCTTGATGAGTTCAAAGAAGATGAGATATACACATGGGACTATGTGATGGAGCAACGTGCCAAGTCCTCATGGGATGAGACACATCTCGGAGACCCGAACCCATATGTAGGATTACCACGCTTAAATATTTATACTTATGATTTAGGCAGGTTGCTCTCTGACTTTGCTGATGAGGATATAGCATTCAATTTCCGTGAATTCTTCCGTGTGGGAGAAAACGGTTGTTTCACGCATGAAAAGGATGTGATGTCATTTCTTAATCTTTTGGCAAAAGAAAACGCAGAAAGCATGTACCCATTTGCCAACGACCATTATCGTTCTATTTTTCGCCACACATTATGGATGCTACCCGGCGTTAAAGCTGCAAAGGCATTAAGTACAATGTTACAAGTGCATCCTGTCTTTCAGCATTTCCATATTGTGAATGTAGCAGGAGAAGGTGATGAGGATGAGGAAAACAGCAATGCACTCCGTATGGTGGAAGATGCCATCGGCAAGAATTCTGATGATACTTGCACCATTACCTTGTCTTGTGGACGGCTGACCACAGGCGTGTCAGTGAAAGCATGGAGTGGTGTGCTTATGTTGTCTGGAAGTTACAACACTGCTGCATCGGCTTATATGCAGACTATTTTCCGTGTGCAGACTCCGGCAACCATCAACGGCCGAATGAAAGAAGACTGCTATGTATTCGACTTCGCCCCCGACCGTACCTTACAAGTTCTTGCCACAGTACCGCGTGTATCAACAAAGGCGGGAAAAACCACAGAAAACCAGAAACGTGCACTCGGCGAGTTCCTTAACTTTTGTCCGGTAATCTCGATTGAAGGCAGTAAGATGGAGGAAATGAATGTCACCCGTATGCTCCAGCAATTGAAAAAGGCATATGTGGAACGTGTAGTTCGCAACGGTTTTGAGGATAGTTGTCTGTATAATGACGAACTTCTGAAGTTGTCGGATGTTGAAATTAACGAATTTACTGAACTGAAAGGTATCATTGGTCAAACAAAAGCAATGGGCAATTCCGGCAATATTGATGTGAACAATCAGGGATTGACCAATGAGGAATATGAGGAGCAGGAAAAACTTGAAAAGAAAAAGAAAAAAGGACTCACCGATGAGGAGAAAGCTCGTTTAGAGGAACTAAAAAAGAAAAAGAAAGTCAAGGAGGATGCTATCTCAATTCTGCGTGGAATATCCATCCGTATGCCGTTGCTTATCTATGGTGCAGACATCAAGGATGAAGATACGGAACTTTCCATCGATAACTTCACTACGCTTGTTGACACTCAATCATGGGAAGAGTTCATGCCCCGTGGCATTACCAAGCAGAAGTTCAACACGTTCAAAAAATATTATGACCCCGAAATATTTTCGGCAGCCGGCAAACGTATCCGAGCAATGGCTCGTGCGGCAGATAAATTGACGGTAGAAGAACGTATTGCACGTATTGCTTCAATATTTTATACGTTCCGCAATCCCGACAAGGAAACGGTGCTAACGCCATGGAAAGTTGTGAATATGCACATGGGAGACTGTCTCGGAGGATTTTGTTTTTTCAACGAGGATTATTCAGAGCCGATAGAGGAACCACGATATATTGACCGATGTATTCTCAACTGACAGTTACCTGCTTGAAATAAATTCCAAATCGGGACTATATCCGCTATATCTCACCTACAATATTTACCGTACCCGAATAAAAGACGAGATGTTCTCGCCCGAAACGCTTGAAGAACATCAGGCGATATGGGATAAAGCGGTAGCCGAAAATATATTCGTCATCTGCAAAACTCCGATGGCGAAATCAATCACCCGTCGCACTCTCATGGGATTCCGTCAAGGATATGTGAACACTCGACATTTTGAAGATTTAATCAATCAAATAAAGAATAAGCCCGACAACTTTATCGAAAAGGTAGCTAAAGGTCGCTCGTTCTGGAAAGCAAATGATAATGACAATATGAAATTCAAAGTAATAGTAGGTAATCCTCCGTATCAAATAATGGATGGAGGAGCACAAGCAAGTGCAACTCCAATATATAATAAGTTTGTTGATATAGCTAAGGATGTTAAACCTATGTATATTTCAATGATTATGCCTGCAAGGTGGTATTCCGGAGGTAAAGGATTGGATAGTTTTAGAAATGCAATGATTAATGATAGACATATATCTATTTTGCACGATTTTAAGGATGGAAAGTTGTGCTTTAAGAATGTTGAAATTAAAGGAGGTATATGTTATTTCTTATGGGATAAAAATTGGAATGATAAATGTTCTGTATTCTCACATCAGATAGCCAATGAAAATATTTTATATTCTATTAGATTTCTAAAAGAATCAGAAGATGATATTTTTATTCGTGAATCACGTTTAGTTGATGTTAAGAATAAGGTGACTGCCGCAGATTTTAAATCTTTTATTTCAATCGTTTCAACTATGAAACCATATGGCTTAAGAGGTGATTTTTTCAAGAGCCAAGAAAAATATGGTTTACCACGAATTTTGGATATCTATAAAGACAATTATATTACAATTTGGGGATTAGACGAAAAACAACATAGAATTAAAAAATACATACCGCAAGATTATCCTCTTCCTAAAAAGGATGGATTGGATGTTTACAAGATTTTTATTCCTAGGAATTTTGGATCTGGACGTTTGGAAGACAATACTTTTTCGACGATTTTGGCTAAGCCAAATGAAATATGTACAGAAACATTTATTCAAATATATCCATTCGCAACACATACGGAAGCTACAAACTGCGATAAATATTTAAAAACTAAATTTGTCAGACTTTTAATAGGAATTCGCAAACAAGATCAAGGAGCTGGGCGTGATGTGTATCAATATATTCCACTTCAAGATTTCACAGAGAATAGTAATATAGATTGGACTAAATCAGTAGCCGAAATAGATGCTCAACTTTATTCTAAATACGGTCTTAGTGAAGAAGAAATAGTCTTTATCGAATCCATGATAAAGCCAATGTAAAAAAAATGTTGAGATTGTTGTTCATCTTTTTGTCATCGACAAAGTGCATAACAAAGCAAGCGCCGCCAAAATATAATTTTCAACGGTGCGATATAGCTATTATTATTTCAAAACAAAGGAAAACAAGGAAGTTCACAACAAATATCGTCAGAATTATAAAACAGCTATAAACCAAGCTATTTTATTAGCTTTTTCTTTAGCTCTTTCTTTCTCATCTTCCACAGTTGCCACGAGTTAATAATGTTTTGCCACAGAACATAAGAGCCGGGACCTACTGACGAAAGAGGATTGAGATATGTATGAGCCATCCAAATGGCTAAGATAGTATTCTTTTGTCCTAAGGCTTGCCCGCCACTTATGCGATCGTTGTAAACACTACCAATTGTTTTACCAATGAAGAATTGAAGACAGCAAGCTACCAATCCAACAAAAGCAATTAAAAGTTCAGTGGTGATATCAGCGGTGCTGTTAACCAATGAATCTACTGTTTGTGCGGTCACTATCGCGAGCGATATTCCCCATAAATAGAAAGCTAACTCATGCCAACTAAGCAATATTCCATGTAGTTTTGG
>JAVVPX010000124.1:0-3962 GCA_036655555.1 Bacteroidaceae bacterium
TTTATACTACTGAAGACTTTTGAAACTATCACCTCCCATAGTTTAAAAATGAATTTTATCTGCCATCTGCAACACACTGCTTGTAAACAACTAGCATACAACTATTTAAGTCTGTTGCAGATACCGTTGCAGATGCGTTGCAGATAAGTATCTGCAACACTATAAAATTAAGAAAATAATGTATGATAAAATTGGCATATAGGCGGTTACATCGCATTGTAAGCATAAGTACATATTACAATATAACGGACATCAGGTCTAAAACGGTACTGAATTATAAACCACTTTTCGCGACTAAAAAGGGTCGTTTTTGGGGCTAAAATGATTAAAACATTCGATTTTAACAATAATAAACACGCATTTTAGCCCCAAAAGAGATCGAATGTATCTATATTTGTGGAAAAATAACACAATTGCTCAATCATGACAAGCCTAAACGAAGTAATAGCAACTTATCAACGATTAATAGCGGAAGCTCAAAAAAATCTTTCGACAGTTAAGAATAAAATTTATCGAATAGGGACGGTTCGTCTTCTCCTTTTTATAGCAGGAGTGGCGGGTATTTTTCAATTTTATGATGAAAGCTGGTTGATTCTTTGCAGCATTGTCGTTGTTACCTTTATTCCTTTCTTGGTGTTGGTGAAGTATCACAATCGTTTGTTTTATCGGAAAGATTATTTAGAAAAGGAAATTGAGATAAATAAGAATGAACTGTCTGCTATTCAATACGATACAAGCTGCTTCGATGGCGGAAAGGAATATGTAGATCCTTCTCATCTTTATTCCTACGACATCGATTTGTTTGGTAATAACTCGTTGTTTCAGTATCTTAATAGAACAGTGACGTCGTTCGGAAAAGAGAAGTTGGCAGCTTGGTTTATAAAGCATTTGGATAATAAAAAGGAGATTGAGGAACGTCAAGAGGCTGTGCGTGAACTTGCTCCGGAATTTGCTATGCGCCAACGGTTCAGAATATTAGGATTGTTGTATAAAGGGGAGGCTTCTGATGGAAAGAATATTAATGAATGGGCGAGGAGCGAAAGTTTTTATCGAACGAAAACTTATTTTCGTATTGCGCTATTGGTTATTCCGCTCATAAACTTTGCTTTGCTTGTGTTGGGAATTTTAGGTGTCCTTTCTTTTACTTGGTTGGGACTGTCTTTTTTCTTTTTTGTGATATGTAGTTTTACGCTTCAAAAGGGTATTACTAATTTTCAGACTTCTTATGGCAAGAAACTAAAGATTCTTGCTACTTATGCTGTGCTGATGAAAATAATAGAAAAGCGAACGGCAAGTGCGACAACACTTAAGAAACTTCAATCGAAATTGAGCGCAAAAGAAGGGTCGGCATCCGCTGCCGTGGAACAGTTGGCTGCTGAAATGAATACTTTAGACCAACGAAATAATGTGATTGTTTTTACCATTCTTAATGGCTTTTTGTTTTGGGAACTTCGTCAAGTGATGCGTATAGAGAAATGGAAAGAAAATCATGCCAAAGAGTTGCCTATATGGTTAGAAGTGTTGGGAGAAATGGATGCGCTTTGTTCGTTAGCAACTTTCGATTTCAATCATCCCGATTATGCTTATGCCGAAATAAGTGCACAGCCATTTGAACTGACGGCAAAGAATATGGGACATCCTTTAATGAATAGAGATAAATGCGTGAAGAACAATGTGGAGATGTCCAAACGTCCTTTCTTTGTGATTATTACGGGAGCAAACATGGCAGGAAAGAGTACTTACTTGCGCACAATAGGGGTGAATTATTTACTTGCTTGCATTGGTGCGCCGGTTTGTTGCGAACAAATGAAATTGTATCCCTCTCATCTTATCACTAGTTTGCGTACTTCCGATTCATTAACAGATAATGAATCTTATTTCTTTGCGGAACTTAAACGCTTGAAGCTGATTATTGATAAGCTAAATGCGAAAGAAGAACTTTTTATTATTCTTGACGAGATACTGAAAGGCACTAACTCAATGGATAAACAAAAAGGTTCGTTTGCCCTTATCAAGCAGTTTATGACACTTCAGGCGAATGGAATTATTGCTACTCACGACCTTTTGTTGGGCTCACTAGTGGATGTTTTCCCCGATAATATTCATAATGATTGTTTCGAAGCAGAGATAACAAACAATGAGTTGACGTTTTCTTACCGTCTCAAAGAAGGTGTAGCGCAAAACATGAATGCTTGTTTCTTAATGAAAAAGATGGGAATAGTCGTTGATAACGTCTAATTCCCATCCTTCTAGTTATTTCTAGTTGTTTTTGCAAACTTTCAAATAGTCCGCCATCGATTTAGCTTGTTCTTCGGTGAAGTAACGTACTTCGGTCACGGGATTGTAAGTGTAAGGAACAAATTGGAAAAGTTGCGCTGCGGCAAATTTCATATCCTGCGACATGACAATATCTAAACGGACATTTCCACTGTCGAGCATCTTTAGAGGTTTATCCATCGCGAATTTTCCTGAATTAATCGATTCGGCTAAAGTGTTCATCACTTGTGTGTCGAAAAAGAATGTGCTCTCTTTGGCACTGCTTCCCGTAGGTAAGTAAACCATTTCTTTTGATTTCCAAAAGAGACGGAAGATACCAAATAACATGAAGATAGTACCTATCACCATCAACGTCATGCTGAGTGTGGAAGATGGATCTTGTAGCTCAAATGCTGAAAGGAAAACACCAAAACCCACAACTATCATTGTTGCGGAGTATATTAAACTGCTAATGCTAGTACGTTTAACAATGTCGGGATGAACAGTCGTGAATATGGTAGATGATTCTGTTTGTTGAGTAGTCATGATAATAACGGTTTATGATAAGTTTAAAATTAAGTAAAAAAACAAATTGTGCATACTCCTTCCGCTATAAGGGGGAGTAGACGATAAAGTCAAAAGAAATGATTTTAAACCGTTAAATGAGAATGTGCCTTAGCGTAAATACATAATAGTCAATAGGCGATTGACCGGAAAAATTAATAGAAGTACTTGCGTAAATATGTCCGAAATGTAGGGCTAACGCATCATCTCGATAAGCAATGTTACGTACGAATAGTTTTAAAAAACTCGAAGATTCTATCGAAACGTATCGCTGAATACGTGCTGCGTTTACTCGCTGCTGCGATTGGCTAATTATGCCTCCTAATTCTACGTCTTGAAAACAGTGGAAGTTTCTTTCGTCAAATTTATTACGCTCGGTCGAAGATTGCGACACAATCGTTCCTTCATCGACTGTAGTAGATGAAGAAAAGTTCGTGGTACCCCATAGAAGCAAAGCGAACGTCGATAAAATTAATACTTTAAAGAGTGACTTCATGTCTTTTAAATAGGTTACAAATATAGTACAATATTTGATATTCCTTACTTAGAGGGAATCATTATTCTGTATTTGACAAATCCTTGCGCTTGAAGTTGCGATATAAAAGTGGTGATACGAAATTCGTAGTTCTCTTCGTTATTGAAATGCTCAGCGAGGAGTTCTGCTATTTTCTTAACGGTTCGTTTGCCGTCTATCAAGTTCCATACTTGCGTGCCGTGCTCGTCTAAAGTAATATGTATGTTTGCACTTTTACTCTTTGGAACAAAATACTTCTGCATAAACCGACTTCTGAATCGAGGAAAGGTAATCACCGAAAGTTCTCCTTCGTTCTCTGTAGAGATGTGGTCACTTATATAAGGGACCACATCAAAGAGATTTATCTTTTCTTTTTTCATTCTTATCTTTTCAGCATATCAGCTTTCTTCAATGGAATGCGAACGAAGAAGTAGGCTATTACCACCACGATAATCAAACCAATGGAGTAGGTAGGATTAGCAAAAGGCAGAAGGTCTGCAAAGAAGATATTAAACATTGCGAAGATGGCAACTACCAATCCCATCAATGCTTCACCTGCAATCATACCCGAGGCAAGCAATACCCCGGTGTTTTCTACCGTAGCAAGTTGCCCTTCATTATATTTTCG
>JAVVPX010000125.1:0-3606 GCA_036655555.1 Bacteroidaceae bacterium
AATCATATAGTTTTGAGCTAATCCGTTGCGCATCATTTCGTCTTGCCAATTAGTGTCTACATCTCCCGGATTATTTATGTAAGCAGGAATAGTTTGAGGTCTGTTAGGATATTGTGCATTGTAGTTTTCATACATTTGTTTGTGAACTTGAATATATCCTTTTGCGTCTAACATTTCGAGTTGCTTAGCTATGTGAGTAGTGCTGACATAAGCATTGAAATCTACTTTAATGTCTCCTTTCTTACCATTCTTAGTAGTTACAATAACTACTCCATTGGCAGCTCTTGAGCCATAAATAGCAGCGGCTGCTCCATCTTTTAGAATTTCCATTGACGCAATATCTGCGGGATTTACGTTGGCAATATCTCCCGGGAAACCGTCTATTACATAATATGGTTCATTACTCCCAAAAGTCTTTACCCCACGAATTTTTACTCGAACATCTGCGCCTGCATTACCACCGGCTTTTTGAATATTAACTCCCGCAATTTTACCTTGTAAGGCTTCTGCCGGGTTGGTAGTAGCACGTTTGGCTAAATCTTCTACATCTACCGAGGAGATAGCTCCTGTCATATCGCTTTTCTTCATAGAACCGTAGCCGATCACAACTGTTTCTTCCAACATTTGACTGTTATCTTTTAGTGTTACGGTGAGTTCTTTTTGACCATTCAACTTGATTGTTTGGCTGATGTAGCCCACATAAGAAATCACGATGCTAGCTTGTGGATTTACTTGTAGGGTGAAGTGCCCGTCGAGGTCTGTGATAATACCGTTGGTGGTACCTTGTTCCACAATACTAGCCCCGATGAGGGGTTGATTGGATGAATCATTCACTGTACCTTTTAATTGAATGCTTTGTGCTAATAGCTGAAGCGGAGCAATGAGGCAAAGTAGTACAAATAGATAGAGTACTCTTCCTCTGAGATAGTGTTTTTTACTCATGATTAAATATTTAAAGGTTAATAGAACTAACAAATTCCGAGGCTAAGTAAGTGAACTAAGTTATCCTTTACTATTTTATTGAGTCTACTTTCTATCTACAAAGTGAGTAAAAGGGCTTGTTTAGGTACTACATTCAAAAGTATAACTAATTGATTTACAGTTGTTATACTTTTAAATGCTATCTACAAATAGGATATTTTATAAAAATGATAATTTTGAAGGGGGAATTTTTAAATAGATTGCAAGTAAGTGGTTAAATCATCTTCTGTTTGCAGATTAAGATGCTTACGCAACCGATAACGATTCATATTAATCGTTTTGGGAATGGAACCGGTGAGTAGAGATATCTCTTTTGTAGAGAGATTCACTCTCAAGAATGTGGCTAAATGTTTTTCGCCTTGCGTTAGGTCGGGGTGACGAGTGGTGAGGCGTTTGATATAATCTCTGTTCTTTATTTCAATATTTTCGAAGATAGCTGTTGCACCTTCTTCGTTTTGCTGACATTGGCTGATAAACGTATTCATCTTTTTTAAATGCCCAACCAACGAAGTACCTTCTAATTTATATCCGTCTTTTATTTGATCCTTAATTTTGCCCAACAATTCGTTACGGCTATGTAGAAACATGGCGAAGCTGGTGAGCTCTTGTTTGGCGGAATCCAATTTTTGAGACATACTCTCTAGTGTCACTTCTTGTTGACTTATTTTTAGTTCCGCAACTTCTCTTTGCGACTGTTCCAATTGATAATTAGTCTCCATCAATTGCAAATTCTTTTTCCGTTTATACCACTTAATCCCAAAGAAAAGCAGAACGACTAAACTGCTTAGTATTGTAATCAGAATAGCAAGATTTCTTTTAAGTATCTCTATTTTATAAGCTTGTTGTCGAAGTTCTGTTTCTTTCTTTTGCAGTAAATAGCGTCTGTCGGAAACTTCTCGTTCGATGTTTCTAAGTCTTTTGTCCGATAATAGTGCCTCTTGAGTTTTATATAGATTGAGTAGGTTGGTGTATGCCAAAGGATAATTCTTTTGTGCGGCATATACCATCGACTGATACTCGTAATTGTCGCATATTACTCCCTTTGCACCTATTTCTAGCGCATAAGTTCGTGCTTTTTGCAGTATGGCGATAGCTTCGGGATAACGATGAGCAAAATAGTATTGTCTGCCTAAGTTGTTGTGGTTTTCGGCTAACGACCAAACGGCATTCAGCTTTTTGTTGATGTCAATAGCTTCGTGTAGTAACTTTATTTTTTCTTCTGTGTTGCCTTGATAAAGACTTTGATTGTTGATGTTTGCCGCTAAAGCTTTCCAATCTTTGAGTAGGCGATTGATGTTTGCCGCATTTTTAAAGAATTTATCGGCAGTGCTGTACTCATTTAAATTATAATGTATGATACCTCGTGTATTGTAGCAAAGAGCAATTCCGGTGGAGTCGTTACGCGATTTATAAATGGCGGTAGCTTTGTCATTAAGTTCAAAGGCCTTTGGAAAATCCTTTAGGCTGCAATAGACCATCGATAGGCGTACGTTTACTAAAGCTTCTTGTTGTTTATTGCCTTTGGGCGTATAGTCCATTGCTTCATAATAACTTTTGATACTTTGGTCGAAATCGCCTTGCAAGAGGTTTGCTAAGCCGAAGGCAATCAATGCTTTTACTTTGTGAACGGAGTCGATATCTGCAATTTTATTAAATGCTTTTTGAGCGTAGAAAGCCGATTGTTTGGGATTGGCATAAAGTTGCTCATCTGCTTTTTGCAAAAGTTCATTGGAGTTTTGCGATAGGGCAGAGAGAGAATAGAGCGCAAAAGTTAGGATTAAAAGGATTGTCGAATGTGTGTTTCTTATCATAGCTAAGCTGTATCAATAGTATTGATTGCAGCAAAAGTAGTATTTTCTATGGAATAAGGAAACTTTTGTTTGTATTATTTGCATTCCCTGATAAATAACACAGAATACTTTTGAACTAATATTGAGGATTTATTTTGGGTACTTATTTATCTAAAGAGTAGGGGAGTAAACTCGATTAGGTAGTTGCGCCAATTTTTCCAAGTATGCCCTCCGTCTGTTTCGTTATAGCTATATTGGTACTGATTGTTGTCGAGTAGTTTGCGATATTCCTCGTTTGCTTTGTATAGGAAATCGGACTTGCCAATGCCTATCCAATAGAGTTTGGGTGAGCGAGCGAATTGGATTTTTAGCTTTTCTTCTATGTCTGTGTAAACGAACGATTTTACCTTGTCGAAAGGTTTGATAGCTGCCGAAAACATTCCGATATAATCAAATTTATCGGGATATAATGCAGCAATGTGTAAGGCATGGAAACCACCCATTGATAAGCCGGCAATAGCTCGTCCGGATTTCTTTTTTAGGGTACGGTAATTGCTCTCGATAAATGTCATTACATCGGGAAAACTTTCTTCCATTACCCCATCCATCGTATGAGGTAATTGAAAAGTGGGTGGGTAAAGTCCGAGCGAAGATTCACCGGGAGCTGCTTCTTGAACTATATTTCCGTTAGTCATTACTACAATCATTGGTTTGGCTTTGCCTTGCGCTATCAAGTTATCAAGAATTTGTGCTGCACGTCCAAGATTCATCCATGCTTCTTCGTCGCCTCCCATACCGTGGAGAAGATAGAGAACAGGATATTTCTTGTTACTGC
>JAVVPX010000126.1:0-3514 GCA_036655555.1 Bacteroidaceae bacterium
CATATATGGATTTGACGCACAAGATAATGAGGTGCAGAAAGTAAGTGATTTATTAAACGGAAATGTTGGCGATACTAAAAATGTGTTGTTTAAGTGGGAGTATTTTTCACATGATGAGGAACTTGGAAATGCAATACTTACCAAATCCGTTTCGTTTGAACTTATTGATAAGGCATTTGAAGAATGTTCTGGCAATGATTCAAGTTCTGAAAGTAGTTCTGAAAATGTATCCGAAAATGTATCTGATTGGGATGAAGTACTAAATGAGTATGAAGAGTATGTAGATAGCTATGTAAAGCTGTTGAAACAAGCTAAGAATGGCGATGTGTCGGCTATAACAGAAAGTGCAAATTTGATGAAAAGTGCTGAATCATTAGGCAGTAAATTAGAAAATGCGAAAGACAATATGTCTGCTGCTCAAGTAAAGAAGTATATGAAATTGCAAGAAAAGATGTTATCAGCTGCCATACAGTAGTCGATAAGATTTTTGCATGATTGAAAATTAGCATTATTGAAAAGAGTCTAAGCCCAAAAGAAGGTTTAGACTCTTTTATTTGATAGATGTAAAAAACATCTTTTACTCGATGAAATCGTATAAAATATTTCGTCCACATCAATTATTTGCTTCGTTGAAGCCAACGCTCAGTTTGTTCCAAGTCTTCAGTATTATTTCAAAAGTCTTCAGTATTATTTTAAAAGTCTTCAGTATTATTCCGACACTTTTCAATAATTTTAGCCAAAAGATACCTTGAGAAAAAACAATGTGATTCCTTATCCGCTTGAATTATCTACTTCTCTCTATCCACTACATAATTGAGATATGCTATCAATGAAGCTCTCACTTCACTATCGGGCATCGCTAATAGAATTCGAGAAGCTTTATCCTTATATTCATACATTATTTTAGTAGCATATTCAATACCACCTTGCAGCTTAGTAAACTCGATGAAATGGGATATTTCATCATTTGTTGCCTGTTCTGTCTTTATTTTAGCAGCCAAATCTTTCGCTGTTTTATCATTAGAAGAGGTCAACGCATAAATAGCAGGAAGCGTAAGCTTACCTTCTCGCATATCATTGCCGGTAGGTTTACCTATCCCTGCTCCGTCATAGTAATCAAAGATATCATCTTTTATCTGAAAACAAATACCAATATACTCCCCTAATAATCGGTATCTTTCTGCCTTTTCCACCGACATACCTACCGAAAGAGCTGCCGACTTAGTGCAAGCAGCAAAAAGAACAGCCGTCTTTTTACGAATTACATCAAAATAAATAGATTCGGATACTGTAGAATTACTCACATTAGAAAGCTGCAGAAGTTCACCCTCCGAAAGGTCTTGTCCTAAGCGTGCTACCACCCCTACTATATCGTTGTTTTGAGTCAAAGAGGATTGAACTAAACAAGTAGCAAGTAAATAATCACCAGCTAAAACAGAAATTCTGTTGTTATACATAGCATTCACAGATAACTGTCCCCTACGTTCTCCGCTCTCGTCCACCACATCGTCGTGCACCAAACTTGCAGTATGAAGCAATTCTAACGCTACTGCAGCATGGAGAGTCGACTTGGATATTCCTCCCCCCGAAAGTTTAGCCACCAACAACACAAGAATAGGACGCATCATCTTTCCCCTACGCTGACAAATATGCACTAGCACTTCGTTGAGCAAAGGGTTAGAATTAGTCAATGAACTATCAAATAATTCTTTAAATTGAACCAATTCATCGGTGATGGGAGACGTTATTGCTGAGAGCATATCCATAGCTACACGATTTAGACACAAAAGTAATAATAAAACGCTTAATACGGTATTTTTTTGTACTTTTACCATGAAAAAAACTAAAGAATACAACTAAATGGAGAAACTTTTCTTATTAGATGCCTATGCGCTGATATATAGAGCCTATTATGCATTCATTAAAAATCCTAGAATTAATTCAAAAGGATTCAACACTTCTGCTATTCTTGGATTCGTGAATACACTCGAAGAGCTACTAAAGAAAGAGAATCCATCGCATATCGGCGTAGCATTCGACCCTTCAGGTCCTACATTTCGTCACGAAGCTTTTGAACAATATAAGGCACAACGTGAAGAAACCCCAGAAGCTATCCGCCTTTCGGTGCCTATCATCAAAAATATTATTCGTGCATACCACATCCCCATACTCGAAGTAGCCGGATTCGAAGCAGACGATGTAATCGGAACATTAGCTACCGAAGCAGGCAAGCAAGGTATCATTACTTACATGATGACGCCCGATAAGGATTATGGGCAATTAGTTTCGGACAATGTATTTATGTACCGTCCCAAATATGGCGATAAGGAATTTGACATCATGGGAGTGGAACAGATAAAAGCAAAGTTCGATATTCAGTCTCCAACGCAAGTTATAGATATGCTTGGACTAATGGGCGACGCTTCGGACAATATTCCCGGCTGTCCCGGCGTAGGAGAAAAAACGGCGCAGAAGTTAATTGCCGAATATGGAAGCATCGAAAACTTACTTGCCCATACCGATGAATTAAAAGGCGCACTTAAAACAAAAGTGGAAACAAATAAAGAAATGATTGTTTTCTCTAAATTTCTTGCCACCATAAAAATAGATGTTCCCATCGAATTAAAGATGGAAGAACTTATCCGTGAAGAACCGGACGAAGATGCTCTTCGAAAAATATTTGAAGAAATGGAATTTCGTACTTTAATTGACCGAGTCTTTAAAGTGGAGAAGAAACAACCCTCTTCCAATGCTCCCATTCAAGGCGATCTCTTTGCTTTATTTACGGACAATGGCACAGTTGAAGAGAAATATACGAATCTAGAGGGTTTAAAAATGTTAAACTATGATTATCAACTCATTGAAACTGAAACAAAAAGGAGCAAATTAATACAATTATTACTTACAACAGACATTCTAAGTCTAGACACAGAGACTACCGGTATCAATCCCATTGAAGCAGAATTAGTAGGAATGAGCTTTAGCTTTAAAGAAAACCAAGCATTTTACGTTCCGGTACCTGCGAACAGAGAAGAAGCTCAAAAGATTGTCGATGAGTTCCGTCCGGTGTTCGAAAAAGAAAGTTCACTCAAAGTAGGACAAAATATAAAGTACGATTTACTCATGCTCCAAAATTATGGGGTAGAGTTGAAAGGAAAACTTTTTGATACCATGATTGCTCATTATGTACTTCAACCGGAACTTAGACATGGGATGGATTATCTTGCCGAGATTTATTTGAAGTACGATACTATCAAAATAGAAGAACTTATCGGCAGCAAAGGAAAAGGTCAGGGAAATATGCGCGACCTCCTACCGGAACAAGTATATGAATATGCGTGCGAAGATGCAGACGTAACACTGAAACTAAAAAATATCTTAGAAAAAGAGCTAAAAGAGAATGGAGCAGAAGAACTATTCTACGACATAGAAATGCCGCTCGTGCCGGTATTAGCGAATATTGAAAGTAATGGCGTAAGAGTAGATGTAGATGCGCTCAAACAATCGTCAGAAC
>JAVVPX010000127.1:0-3460 GCA_036655555.1 Bacteroidaceae bacterium
ACTAAAAAAAATCAAGAAACTATTTGAAAGACTTAAGGCAGCTTATATGAAACTTAAAGAAGTTTTTAAGGCTAATGGACATGATAGGTATTACAAAACAATATATTCTGATAGAAGATAGAATGGTTCTAAAATAAAGTTTAACCAATAAGTATTTAGAATCAAAGTAAAGCATGATTGTTTGAGCATACCAATAGCTTTTATCAATAAGGAGATAGATAAAAGCTGTTGGATTGATAATTTATAGAGTATATCTTTGTATCAACAAAAGAGATAAGGAAAGAAAAAATATTATTAATAACTTAAAAAGAAAATTATGGAAACAAATGAAGTAAACGTAATGCCACGTATCGGTGAATCAGCTCCCGAATTTAAAGCAGTAACAACACAAGGTCCTATCAATTTCCCATCAGACTTCAAAGGTAAATGGAAAATTCTATTCTCTCATCCTGCCGACTTTACTCCTGTGTGTACATCGGAGTTTATGACTTTCGGCAAGATGGCTCACGAATATGAAGAATTGAATTGCCAATTAGTAGGCATTTCGATTGATGGAGTTCACAGCCATATTGCTTGGCTACGCACCATCAAAGAAAAGATAGACTTCAAGGGTATGAAGAATATCGAGATTAAGTTCCCACTCATTGACGATATTTCGATGAACGTTGCTAAGCTTTACGGAATGATTCAACCGGGAGAAAGCACAACATCAGCCGTACGTGCCGTATTTTTTATTGACCCGGAAGATAAGATTCGTACTATTATGTATTATCCTCTATCGTTGGGACGCAATTTCGACGAGATAAAGAGAGTGCTTATCGGTCTTCAAACTGTTGATAACTTCGGTGTTGCTCTTCCTGCTGATTGGCGTCCGGGCGATGAAGTAATTGTTCCACCGGCTGGTTCTTGTGGCGTAGCTAAAGACCGTGTTGACGGAGTAGAAGAAGGACTTCATTGCTACGATTGGTTCTTCTGCACAAAGAAACTTTCGAAAGAAGAAGTTGAAAGTAAATTAGGTAAATAATATAATCTATTCTTTAATTCAGGCCACTTGGTACAAATCAAGTGGCTTTAATATTTATAATTATGTTAGTCACATTAGATAAAAAGAAATGCCCACACAATCATGTATGTCCATTAATCAATGTTTGTCCCGTTGGAGCCATCTCCCAAGGTAAAGATGGATATCCCATTATCAATTACGATTTATGTATAGAATGTGGGAAGTGCACTCGAGCTTGTCCAATGAAAGCAATACAGTTCGTTAGACCAAAATAAAAAATAGTGCATTTTTTTTATCCGTCAAAAAGAAAAGAGATGTACCTTTGCCAAACTAACTATTAACAATAACAAAGATGAAAAAAGTTACATTAATTCTTTCTTTCCTGATGATGACACTCGTTGTAAGCAACATCAACGCTCAAGATAAACCCGAAAAAGGTTCTTTCGGCACAGAGATACAATTTAATCCATTCGATCAAGATGGAAAAACATTTAGTTTAGAAGGTTTGAAGCTTCGCTACTTTTTGACGGATAAAGACGTGCTCAGACTAAAATTAAGACTTTCGGGGGCTTCCAATAAGTTTAGCTTAGACGAAAAGGTAAACGAGAACGTTACAAATACATCCGACTTTAAGACTAGAACCGGTTTATGGGGTTTGAACGTAGGATATGAACGCCATTTTGCTGTTGCTCATAGAGTGAGCGTGTATGTAGGAGGAGAATTAGGATTCAGCCATCACTTTGCTCACACTAACATTAGTTCGGGAAATGATGGAGATAAGTCTATTGAAGGTATCATATCGAACGGCGCCATTACTAAGTTAGAGGACGATGGCAAACCGGAAAGCGATGACAATCTACTGAATAAAGTGAACGACAGAGCTTATTTTGGATTTAATGCTGCAGCTATTGCCGGACTTGACTTCTATGTGTACAAAGGACTTTATCTGGGAGCAGAACTTGGATTCAAGATAGAATCACGCAATAGTCTCGACATGAAATACCAGTACCATCACAACATAGGTAACGGAGGTCAGACTAATATCCAAGAATTTAAATCTAACGATTCTGCTCGTGAAACATCTTTTGGATTCTACGTTGACCCGGTTATCCGTTTAGGTTGGACATTCTAAATTCTTTGAACATGATGGAGATTGGTCTTTTAGTTATTATCGCTGCCCTATCGGCCGTAAACCTTATCGTGCTTCTTGCCGGAAGAAACAAGCCGATGCCTACGGACAAAATAGAAACATTGCTAAGAGAACAACTCCATGAAAATAGAGATGAGCTAAGTAAGACAATCAGAGAGTTCCGCACAGAAATGAGTGGAACTCTCAGTTCTTCTATCTTGCAAATGCAAGACACGCTTCACAAGAATATGCTCACAGGAAACGAGCTGCAAAAAGAAAAATTCGCAGCTATGAGCAAAGCACAAGAGACATTAATTCAATCGACCGAAAAGAGATTGGACGACATGAGAACGATGGTGGAAGAGAAGCTGCAAAAGACGTTGAACGAACGTATCGGACAATCGTTCGAAATTGTTCGCGTACAATTAGAAAACGTTCAAAAAGGATTGGGAGAGATGAAATCGTTAGCGCAAGACGTAGGCGGACTAAAGAAAGTACTTAGTAACGTGAAGATGAGAGGTACTTTTGGAGAAGTACAATTGGGAGCGCTGTTAGAACAAATGATGAGCCCCGAGCAATACGAAGCTAACGTAAAGACTAAACAAAACGCTACGGAATTTGTAGAGTATGCCATCAAACTTCCCGGCAAAGACGAAACTAACACTACGGTATATCTACCCATTGATGCTAAATTCCCCAAAGATGTGTACGAACAATATTACGATGCTTACGAAGCAGGCGAAGCCTCACTCATAGAATCATCGTCCAAACTATTGGAAACAACCATCAAAAAGATGGCAAAAGATATTCGCGACAAGTATATCGACCCACCTTTCACCACCGATTTTGCTATCATGTTCTTGCCTTTCGAAAGCATCTACGCCGAAGTTATCCGCCGCACCGCCTTAGTAGAAACACTGCAAAGGGAATATAAAATAGTAGTTACCGGACCTACCACATTGGGAGCTATTCTCAACAGCTTGCAAATGGGTTTCCGCACGCTAGCTATTCAGAAACGTACCGGAGAGGTATGGACGGTGCTCGGAGCAGTAAAGACTGAATTCGGTAAGTTTGGAGGACTGCTGGATAAAGTACAAAAAAATCTGCAAAGCGCAGGCGACCAGTTAGAAGAAGTGATGGGTAAACGCACTCGCGCCATTGAACGCAAACTTCGACAAGTAGAAGCTCTACCCACTGAGGAGAGCGGAAAAATTCTCCCTTTGTTGGAAGAAGAAGAGGAAGAAGAACCCCTTACCTCCATTTAGAAGAAAATCTCACTCTTCAGCATTATCAAAAAAGTCTTCAGTATTATTTTAAAAACGAACAGT
>JAVVPX010000128.1:0-3402 GCA_036655555.1 Bacteroidaceae bacterium
CAGTAATATTTCAAAAGTCTTCCGTATTATTTCAGAAGCGAACCATTATCTCTGTAATTGGGTTTCCGAATCGAAACTCCGCAAAGCCAATATCTTCACCCAATAGACGAAAGCAATTGTCAACAATAGGTTGAGAACTAATGTCAACACAGAGATTACCAAAGCCGGTCCGCCAAGATTATACCCCAAGGCTATAAAAATAATTCCCGCCCCCACTTCGCCACGAGTAAACATTCCGATAGAAAGAGCTAAACGCTCGCTCAATTTCCTATCACGATAGAAAAATAAAGGAACAAGTTTCCCTATATTAGAAAGGATAGAAACTATAATTACGTGGAAAACAATCATTCCCCAAGACATCATCGGTTGCGAACCGGTAATCGAAAACGTGCCCGGCTCCGCTTCCGGAAATTGAATACCAAGGAACAAAGGCATACTTAAACCTACCAAAAACATAAAGAAATAAGAGATTCCCGAAGTCACGCGACGCTCTATTACCGTATTAATATGTTTATGCTTCATCACCATGCCCAAAACAAAAGCTGGCAACAGTACTTCTATATGAATGCTTCCTTCCGCTCCAAAAAGACTCTTGGAACCGATATAAACTAGATGAGTAATACCAAAAACGAGGATAGAGTAAAATAAAATCGCCCCCCAATCTTGACGGACTTTATAGGTGTTCAATTTCTTCCAACCAAACCATAGCAAAAAGAATACAATGACTACTACAACCATCAATTGCCAACGCATCCCAATCATCATTATCTGCAAAGGAATCATCAACAAAATAGTATCTAAATCGTCGAAGATGGCCAACACTTGTATCTTTTTATATATCCAACTCGATTGCAGTTTGATAGCAGCAAGCATAGTAAACAAAATGCCGGCAGAAGTAGGCGCAGCAAACCTACTGAGTAGCAAATTTTCTTTCCACGCTTCCCAACTGTTCCAATATTCAGGAGGAAGCAATGCGTAAATATAATAAAGAGCAATGAGTATCCAAGGCAAAGCTGCCGTAGCCATAGCAATAAAATAATCAGTAGCGTAGGACTTCCAACGAGACTTTTCGACTTCAAACTCTCGTCCCACATTAATCATAATGAACGACAAACAGACATATAATAAGATATTCGATACACCTTTGAGGGAAGAATAAGATTCCCCCATGATGGACGGCAGCATTTGCGAAGCAAATAAACCCACTATTAGAAATATCGAAAATGACAACACTCTTTTCATTTGTTACTATTTAGCTATTAATAAATGGTGTGTGTGTCATAGTGGATAGTAGGCTAATCTAATTTAAGCACGGCAAGGAACGCTTTCTGCGGAACCTCCACATTACCAATCTGCTTCATTCTCTTTTTACCTTTCTTCTGCTTCTCGAGCAACTTACGTTTACGGCTTATATCACCACCATAACATTTAGCGGTCACGTCTTTTCGTACAGCCTTGATGGTTTCTCTCGAAATAATCTTAGCTCCGATAGCTGCTTGAATAGCAATATCGAATTGCTGTCTGGGAATGAGTTCTTTTAGCTTCTCGCACATTCGTTTACCCAAGTCGTACGCATTATCTACATGAGTTAAAGTAGATAAAGCATCCACCGGCTCACCGTTAAGCAATATATCCAACTTTACCAACTTAGACGGACGAAAGCCACAAGGATGATAATCGAACGACGCATATCCTTTAGAAATACTCTTTAGCTTATCATAGAAATCAATAACAATCTCGCCTAAGGGCATATTATAATATATTTCCACTCTATTGCCCGAAATGTATTCTTGTTTAATCAGCTCACCCCGCTTACCCAAACACAATGTCATAATCTGCCCAATGTAATCGGTTGTAGTAATAACAGATGCTTTAATATATGGTTCATCAATATGGTCTATAAGTGTAGGGTCGGGCATTCCACCCGGATTGTGAACTTCTGTCATCACGCCCTGCTTATCGTATATCTGGTACGAAACATTAGGCACAGTGGTTATTACGTTCATATCAAATTCACGATCCAATCTTTCTTGCACAATCTCCATGTGAAGCAAGCCAAGGAAACCACAACGGAAGCCAAATCCTAGAGCCAAAGACGACTCCGGCTGAAAAGTCAACGAAGCATCATTTAATTGCAACTTCTCTAATGAGGCTCGAAGGTCTTCAAATTCTTCCGCTTCAATAGGATAAACGCCGGCAAATACCATTGGTTTTACTTCTTCAAAGCCAGAGATTGCTTCTTTAGTGGGACGATCTACGTGCGTAATGGTATCCCCTACTTTTACTTCCTTCGAAGTTTTAATTCCCGAAATGATATAACCCACATCGCCTGCTTTCAGTTCTTTCCGTGGAATCATATCCATCCGAAGTACTCCTATCTCGTCGGCATCATATATCTTTCCTGTATTGAAAAACTTCACTTTGTCGCCGCTATGAATGACTCCATTCGTTATCTTAAAGTAAGCAATGATACCCCTGAACGAATTAAATACCGAATCGAAGATTAAAGCCTGCAAAGGCGCTTCTTCATCTCCTCTGGGAAAAGGGACACGTTCTACAATAGCTTGCAAAATATCTTCTACTCCCATTCCCGTTTTACCGGAAGCCCGAATGATTTCTTCACGCTTACATCCCAATAATTCTATAATCTCATCTTCCACCTCATCGGGCATAGCACTTATCATATCGCACTTGTTGATGACCGGGATAATCTCCAAGTCGTGTTCAATTGCCATATAAAGATTAGAAATGGTTTGAGCTTGCACGCCTTGAGAAGCATCAACAATGAGCAAAGCACCCTCACAAGCAGCGATGGAACGAGACACTTCGTAAGAGAAATCCACATGCCCCGGAGTATCAATTAGATTCAGGATATATTTTTCTCCTTTGTACTCATATTCCATTTGTATGGCATGACTTTTGATGGTGATACCTCGTTCTTTCTCAAGGTCCATATCATCTAACATCTGCCCCCCTGTTATTTGAATTGTTTTAGTAAACTCCAACAGACGGTCAGCTAACGTTGACTTACCATGATCGATATGAGCAATAATACAAAAGTTTCTTATCTTATCCTTCATTCTAGTATCAATTATTTTGATGCGCAAAGATACATAAATACAGTAGAGAAAAAAAATGCGTTGACCACATAATTAGTATGTGACAACGCATTTCTTATAAATTAAGTTTTAAGCTTCTTAATTCAGTTCAACGAATAATTCGCCTTCAATTTCTTTAGTAGACACTTTGTCTTCTCTTAGCAGCCAGCCTAGACCAAGAAATAAATCTTTGTCAACCAATTTGGTCACTTTCTTAATTTGCTTAGCCGATAAACCTTCTGTGCCATTTAATGCAGTCCAAATCTGTCCTGCCACAATACCTGCTTTTTCTTTCAACATTTTC
>JAVVPX010000129.1:0-3373 GCA_036655555.1 Bacteroidaceae bacterium
TTTATACTACTGAAGACTTCTTAAACTATCACCTCCCATAGTTTAAAAATGAATTTTATCTGCCATCTGCAACACACCGCTTGCAAATGGCTATAATACAACTATTTAAGTCTGTTGCAGATGCCGTTGCAGATGTGTTGCAGATAAGTATCTGCAACACTATAAAATTAAGAAAATAGTGTATGTTATAATCAATATATATATGGTTTAATCATATTATAAACGCAAGTACATATTACAATATAACGGACATCCGGTCTAAAATAGTACTGAATTATAAACCACTTTTCGCGACTAAAAAGGGTCGTTTTTGGGGCTAAAATGATTAAAATATTCGATTTTAACAATAATAAACACGTGTTTTAGCCCAAATAGAGGTAAAACAAATCAATATATTGGTTTGTTTGTGTTCAACTTTTGCCTTTTCAGCACTTTTTAATGACTTTATCCGGAAGTACTACTTGAACTATCGATGATTATCCTTCATCAATTATTAGAAAATGCTGGGAATTTAGAAATAAAGGAGAAAAAACTCAATAAATATTGGCTATGCCAATGGTATACCGGAATAATAAAACTTAGCTTTCATTTTGACTCCTTTTTGAAATAGAAGCTTTATATTTGTAAAATCAAATATATAAAACAAAACAACAAAAATGGAGACAACAGAACAAAATCTTGCAGATGTTATTGTTGTGAACGCGTGTACTATTTTTGGTTTTTAAAAATATTATTAGTTAGCCGTTTTGAAACATTTTAATAATTTAAGAAGAACATATGAATAAAGTATTGTTATTAACCGTCTCGTTGCTGTTTATGCAGTTACCTTGTAGCTTACATTCTCAGTCCATCGACAAAATGATGGTAAGGTACTCTATACTTAAAGACGAAAGCGCAAGTGCTAAGCGAGAGGTATATTTAACCAGTTATACAGATTTATATGTGGACGACTACATGGTTTATAAAAAGAAGAAGCATCCGGTAACGTATATAGATAGTTACGCATGGTACGGAGACAATAATTTAAGGTCCATAAGATTGCCGAAATATGTAGACGTAATTGGAGTAGAGGCTTTCAGAGAGTGCTCATCGCTGAGGAAGTGTATTTTCCCGGACGAACTTCGTATTGTAGGACAATGGTCGTTTGCAAGCACAAAACTAGATAGCGCGTGTTTTGGTGAAAAGCTGGAATGGATAGATAAGTATGCCTTCTATAGATCAGGAATACGGTATGTGCATATCCCCAAAACAATATATCCCGTCCAAATAAGTGATTGTGCTTTTCGTCATACTTGCTCATTGCTTATATTCAAAATAGATTTGCCATATCCACCTATTATATCTGATAATGTATTTGCAGACGCAAATATGTTCGCTAAGTTGATTGTTCCATACGGCTCTAAAAAAGAATACGAACGATCGTCCGGATGGAATCGGTTTAAAATTATAGAAGAATGTGATTCAATAATTAAAAGATAAAAAGAGGGAATCTAAATTATCTAGGTTACCAACAAAACTTTCCGGTGTTTGTAACTGTTAAGTCAATAAAAAGAATTAATTTTGCAGCTTGATAATTATCTTTAAACTTATGGAGCTCGATTTACTTACGGCAATATCACCTATTGACGGTCGTTATAGAGGCAAAGCTGAGGCTTTGGCTTCTTATTTTTCGGAATATGCGCTTATCAAATATAGAGTGCAAGTAGAAGTTGAATACTTTATCACCTTGTGCGAACTACCTCTACCGCAACTCAAAGGAGTAAGCAAGCAAGTTTGTGCTTCTCTCCGAAATATTTATCAGCACTTTACGGAAGCTGATGCTCAACGCATTAAAGACATAGAGAGTATTACGAACCACGACGTGAAGGCGGTGGAATATTTTCTGAAAGAAGAATTTGATAGATTGGGCGGTCTCGAAGAATATAAAGAGTTCATTCACTTTGGATTGACTTCGCAAGATATTAATAACACCTCTATTCCTCTTTCTATAAAGGAAGCTCTCCAAAATGTATATTATCCACAAGTAGAAGAGTTGATTGCTTTGCTTAGAAGTTATGCCGAGCAATGGGCTGACATCTCTATGTTGGCTAAAACTCACGGACAGCCCGCTTCCCCAACTCGTTTGGGAAAAGAAATAATGGTGTTTGTAGCTCGCTTAGAACGTCAACTAGCAGTGCTAAAGGCGTGTCCGGTGACTGCAAAGTTTGGTGGAGCAACAGGAAACTACAATGCTCATCATGTGGCTTATCCTTCGTTCGATTGGAAAGTGTTTGGTGACCGTTTCGTTGCTGAAAAGTTAGGATTGGAACGTGAAGAATATACCACTCAGATATCTAATTACGATAATCTGTCGGCTATCTTCGATGCTATGAAGCGCATTAATACCATCATGATTGATATGAACCGCGATTTCTGGCAATATATTTCCATGGAATATTTTAAGCAGAAAATTAAGGAGGGAGAAGTTGGCTCTAGCGCAATGCCTCACAAAGTCAACCCGATTGATTATGAAAATGCAGAAGGTAACTTAGGAATGGCAAATGCTATTTTAGAACATCTTTCCGCTAAGCTTCCTGTTTCGCGCTTGCAAAGAGATTTAACGGATTCAACCGTGCTTCGTAATGTAGGAGTGCCGTTTGGACATACTATAATAGCTATTCAAAGTTCATTGAAAGGTTTGCATAAATTGCTGCTGAACGAGAAAGTTATTTATCGCGATTTAGATAATTGTTGGAGTGTGGTGGCAGAGGCTATCCAAACCATTCTTCGTCGCGAAGCTTATCCGCATCCTTACGAGGCATTGAAGGCTTTGACTCGTACCAATCAGGGAATAACAGAGGACACCATCAAAGAGTTTATTGAAGAACTCAATGTGAATGAAGAGATTAAAAAAGAATTAAGAGCGATTACACCGCATAGTTACACAGGAATTTAAACAACAGGTCGTGAGACCAAAGTATTAATTTATTAGAACAAAAACAATGAGTACAGACAACGAAAATTGGCACAACAACTCTTCGGAGAACAAAGGTGCCGGCCGTGATGGTAATAGGTCTTTTAACAGAGATGGTTATAATCGTCGGGATGACAACAAACCTTCTTTTAATCGTGAGGGAGGATTCCGGTCTTCTCGTCCTGCGTTTAACCGTGAAGGTGGTGATCGTCCTGCATTTAATCGTGGCGACCGTCCTTCCCGTCCTAGCTTTAATCGCGAAGGTGGTGATAGACCATCTCGTCCCAGCTTTAACCGTGATGGCGACCGTCCATCTCGTTCAAGCTTTAACCGCGAAGGTGGTGATAGACCATCTCGTCCTAGTTTTAATCGCGAAGGTGGAGACCGTCCTGCATTCAATCGTGAACGTCCCTCTTATGG
>JAVVPX010000130.1:0-3367 GCA_036655555.1 Bacteroidaceae bacterium
CGTTAAACCACTCCCATTCCATATTCTTAATGGCATTCTTAACCACGTCAGGCATAGCTGGAATGCAATTCTCGTAGATGTAATTCACTCCAAGTGGCACATCCGCAAAAGTCTGGTCTCCGCCAATAGTATCAGCAATAGATACGGTAGTTGGCTGGCAATAAATAGACTTCCCTGCTCCAGCTACATCGGAAGATGATTCTACAATAAAATCACCTTTTACCAATCCGTCAATGTCTGCAGTAGCTACAGTAAAAGAGGCTTCATGCTTATCTACGTTTTGCGTCACCTTACCGATTAGCACTGCCTTACCAGTTCCATTCAACGTTGCAGGCATTTTCATAACCACCAATCCCGCATAAAGCTCCGGTGAAATAAAAGTAGCCTTTACTGTAACCACAGTATTTGCGCCATCAGCAACGGCCGATTTTACTTGCCACTCTTTTAGCATCTTAATAGTTCGTGCTTTGTTGTCGTATTCAACCGGAGTTCCGGCAGACAACTTTTCCATATCCTGCAAACTGTTTAACACCGTTCCGCCAATCAACTTAGCTTCCGGATGTTTAAGCCATACAGGAATACCACCGCCAACTTTATAGCGGTCTGTTTTCATTCTGTTCCAAATGTTGTTCATCTGTTTTTGTTTTAACAATTAATATTCAATTTCTTGTCAGCCTCTTTAATGGCTGCTTCTCTCGCTGTCTTGTCTACTTCAGCCGGCACGTGATTACCGCTATGTGGTACTCCTCCGTTTGCGCCTCTTTCACTCACTGTTTCATCGTATTTCGACTTTAACAGTGTTGCGTTTTCTTCCACGCTCTTTTTCTCGTCAAGTCCGTATTTCAGTAGTACGTGTTCACGATAAAACTCATCTGTTGAGCCTTGTTTTTCAAGAGCTTCAACTACCGATTTCCTGAACGATTCCTTTAATTTCAACTCCTTTTCGGCAGCGAGTTCGGCTTTCAAGGTCTTCACTTCTTCAAGTGCGGTCTTAATCTCATCGTTCTCGTTTTCTGTAACGTCTACATTATTCCCTCCCGGCTTTGTGTTCTTTAACTTTTCTGCCACTTGGGTAGTGACCTGTTCCGCTACATCGTGATTAAGCTGACCTTCAATGTCTTTCAAATCATCCACGGCATCAGCAATGACATCGGTAGTCATTTCTTCGTCTTTCGTGATTTTCTTAGCCAATCGTTCCGCTTTTTTCGCGATTGTTTTCTCCGATAAGCTGGTTTTTCCTAGCTTCTCTTTAATTGCTTGTAAGATTTTTTCTTTCATGCTTTTTTGTTAAATAAAAGAACCCGCATCGCAACTTATTTTTTAAGTGCGATGCGGGTTCTGTGACCTCTGTTTTTAAATAAAAAAGTCCGATACGAATTAGATTTTCATCTTATCGTATCGGACTTTAAGCCTCTATATTAATAATTTGCGGAAACAGAAGGAATCGAACCTCCGACCTGCACGTTAACAGCGTGCTGCTCTACCTATTGAGCTATGTAACCATTATAATGTTATCTCAACTACCTTTTTGCACCTTGGGCATTTTATGCTGATAACGCTTCCTCTCTTTTCTATAACGTCAGTAATATACTTTCCGCACAATGGGCAAACAGCAATGTCGTTGTTCTTCACGTAATCATAACTTATACGATTTTCAAAATTAGTACAACTTACCGAATCACTGTGATACACATCCATAGATAATCTATCTAACATTTGCGCAAATATAGACTACATAAATCATTAAAACAAATATTCAATAGATTATTTTATGTTTTAAATCAAAAATATTTCATATTAATAGATTAAATATCTATATTTGCTGAATATATAAAACAAAGAGGCTTAAAGTCCGACACGCATAGTTATAGTGCGTGTCGGACTTTTGTGTTTTTATGGAAGAAGAGAAATCAATATTAGACCTTGTTTTCGCAAAATTAGGTATAGAGGTATATACCTATGAATATGCAGAGCAGCTAAGGGATGAGAATCTACTCTTGGGCGCAGGGGATAAAATATACAATATTCTTCCTCAAGCAGGATTCCAAGAAGAGGTTCTACTTAATGAAGCTGACGTAAAAGTGATTGGAGGAAACAGAGGAGGAGGAAAAAGTTATGTGATGGAGCTTTCGCCTCTTTATAATATACATATCCCTTTATTCTCTTGCCACGGATTCAGAAAAGAAGAAGACGATATACGAAGAGGTTTATGGAAAACAAGCAAATTCATCTATACTGATGTTGCCGTTCCAAAGGAATCAGAATTTCAATGGACGTTCCCGAGCGGCGCTACTTCAAAATATGAACATCTTCAAAACGAGAAAGAAGTCGATAGACGGTTTCGAGGGGCAGAGATGCCAGAGATAATAATCGATGAGCTTCCTCAAATCACATTCGAGACATTCTTCACGCTGCTTGCATCAAACCGTAATACACTTGGAGTTAAGAACCAATTTACAGCTTCATGTAATCCGGTTAGCAGAAAGAATTGGGTATATAAATTCATATCATGGTACATTGATGAAGATACCAATATGATTATACCGGAGCGAAGCGGAAAAATAAGATATTTCTATAAATTCGGGAAGGATATTTCAGAAATAGTATGGGGAAACTCAAAAGAGGAAGTTTACGAAAAGGCGCAGCAACAGATTGACGAAATATGGAACAAGGATTTGGAAGATGGTGGAGGGAGCAAATTTGACCTGATAAACTCTTTCTGTTTCATAGAGGGAAGTTACGCACAAAACAAAATATTCAGAAAGAAAGACCCACGATATTTGGGTAATCTATCACAGCAAGGAGGTCGCCAATCGGTAAAGGATATAAAAGGAATTTGGGGAGATGATGAGGAAACAGAAGCTATTGTAACTTCAACCGCATACGATGATATGTTTGATAATACATACCAGACAAGCGGTAAAAGGACAGCTGTAGCTGACGTTGCACTGAGTGGAGATGACTTTGTGATAGGTGCATTCGATGGGAATCATCTGTTTGATGTGGAGGTGTTTACGAATGTAAAATCAGAACAAGCAAAAACGTTAGTACAAAATTTTATTGATAAAAACCACATACACGAAATTAATTTTTTGTATGACGCAACAGGGATAGGTCACTTTATGGATTCTTTCTCAAAATCATATTCATACACAGGTAATTCCGCATCGTCTGATAAAGAGATATGGACTAATAAACGTTCAGAGTGCTCTGAAAGATATGCAACCAATATAAAAGAAGGTAGAATTAGCGTTGATAGAGACCTCCAAAAAAGAAGATTCGGGAATATGACATTCCGAGAACATTTAGAATCTGAACGCTCTGCATTAAAACGAAAGATTACCACTAACGGGAAATATCAAATTAT
>JAVVPX010000131.1:0-3365 GCA_036655555.1 Bacteroidaceae bacterium
GGAGTGAAGGGCAAATGAACAAAAAAAGGTTTGTCACTGCTTTGCATATAGTTTCAAAATATTCATTTTCTTAGTTAACGGGAAGATTATAAAAATAATACTGAAGACTTTTAAAATCAACAATATTATTTTAAAAGTCTTCAGTATTATTTTATAAAGCATTTAGAAGGGATATCCGATGGCAAGGTGTATGCCCATTCCGTCTTTGAACTTAGGAATATTGTAGTAGCCGGAACGAGAAGTTTCGTAAGGAGCGTGTAGTGCAATACCCATGTCTAGACGTAGCACAAGGAATGAGAGGTCGTAGCGAATGCCAACTCCTGTGCCTAAAGCCAAAGCTTTGCCAAAATTAGAGAGGCTGAACTGTCCACCGGGACGGGAAGGATCTTTTTTCAATAACCATATATTGCCGGCATCTAAGAATGTGGCTCCATAGAGATCGCCTATCAAACGAAAGCGGTACTCAATGTTCGCTTCTAACTTAATGTCGCCTGTTTGGTCTATATAAGAATAAGAATTTTCTTCTTTGGGACGGAAACTTCCCGGTCCTAACGAACGGGCGGTGAATGCCCGAATGCTGTTAGCTCCTCCTATATAGAATTGCTCGTTGTAAGGTACTACTTCTGCGTTGCCGTAAGCATATGCAACTCCGCCCATTAACCGCATGGCAAGATGCTGATTGCGGTCAATCTTATAATCATAGCGTACTTCGGAAGTCAATTTCGTAAATTGAGCGAAAGGGTTGCTAAAGAGTTGTTTCCCTTTTTTGGTAAATTTATCCCCGAAGATGGCGTAGACGCACGAAGTAATATTTCCTGCCGAAATGATAGATGTTTGCCACCATGTATGGTTGCGGATGGAAGTTACATTAGCATCATCGTAAGTATAGGTGTACGACATTGAAGGTACGAATTGATTTTTTAAACTCATATAAAGTGCCGGATTGGCAGTAGTGATAGAGTCGAAGCGGTGCGTGGTGCTTTGCAGTAGATTGAAAGCTAATCCGAAAGGCGTGATAGAATGTTGACTAACCGTTGAGGGTTGAAAATTATACGAAGCTGTTCCACCAAACGAAAGCATCTTAAAGAAACGTGCGCGATTGAGTTGGTCGGCATACAAGCGGAAAGTAGTGGTAGCGGGATAAGCAAAAATATGATTACTCATCCTAGGAAATACTACACGCGGAAAGTCAAGAGTGCTCGACAATCCCAATTCATAAGAGTTGATAACAGAACTTTTGGCATCTACCGGCGCATTTGTTTGCCATTCATAAGAACCTCTTAATTTTACGCCAAAGGTTTCTCCTCCTCTAAAGATGTTGCGTTTTGAAACACTAAAGATTGCACCCGGTCCTATTTGGTTATTGCTCTTAGAGGTAACGTTTAATTCCAATTCACCATCTAAAGGAAGATCAAAAACGGCATTGATATTTACGTTAAGCGTATCGCATACGCTTGTGGTATCTTGGGGTAGATATTGTAACTCGGCAAGCTTGAAAATTCCTAAACGATAAATCGATTCTTGACTCTTCATTTGTTCTTGCTGCGAATAGAAGTCCCCTTTTTTAAACTCGAATCGCTTATAAAGCACGGAAGGACGTACACCCGGACGTTTGCCCGAATAGTGAATTGTCATATCTTTATAGTTTATCGAATCGGTGGGGTGCGTTCCATTGTAACCCGTTAAATAGACCGAAGTACGACCTATTTTCCATGGATTAACTATCGATGCCGGTAATCCGCTCTTGGGAATTACTTGTAAACTTACCTTCCCGGGATATTGAAGCGTGTCGGCTCTAAAAGTGATGAAGTCGGGACGAAAATAGAAGTATCCATTATTACGGAAAAGTGTGCTGAGCCGTCCTCGTTCTGCATCGAGTTGCACTACGCTAAAGTTATCATTTTTCCGAAGTAACCGTTGGGGATAACTAGCTTTTACTAAACTATCCATCCGAGAAGGGTAATGTAAATACATTACGGAGTCTAATAAATAAGGATGGTTCATGTCTATTTGATAGTTAATCTTTGCTTGTCGTGGCTTTGAAGAGGGAACTACTGTGTACGATACTCGTCCGTTGAAGAATCCGTAATCGTGAAGTAAATTCTCTGCAATTTTAGTTCTTACAGCAGGGTTAACGGTAGAGATAAGCACCGGTTTGGCAGCAAATTTATTAAACACCCATTTACCAACTTTCTTTTTAGCATTCACAAAGTCGTTGTATATCCATAATCCCAAGGGGAAAGGGTAACGAATGCCAAAGACAGAGTTGTTGGGTGAACAGGCAAGCGCAGCTTTTACTTCTGCTAAGGTGTTTTCTCCCATTGCAGTTTTGTCCTCATCCGTCACCGTTATTTTTTTTATACCGGTGTAGAGCACTTCTTCATCGGGCAAGTTCTTGGTGGTAGAACAAGCTGCCAATACTAGGCAAAGTATGTAGAGCAGCACACAATGCTGTCCTTTTATTCTTTTCATGGCAACGTTGTTTTAATAGGTTTTTTCTTACGGAAGATAAACAGTTCGCCCAATCGACTCATCTTTTTACGAAGTACCACGCCGACGCCCGTTTCTGTAATCTCACCTTCGAGTATGCTTTCGTAGTTCTTGTCGTGGAATAACTTCACGTATCGGGTGCCGCTATTATCCAATCTCCATTCTAACGATATGTTGTCGATGAATGATTGATTGTTGGTTTGTGCATTATCTCCGGTAGATACTCGTCCGCCAATAATAATGCTCATCCTATTGTTCCAAAAACGTTTGGCAAAGCGGAAAGAATAGTCGGTGCGTTTGCCCGAACCATCTTCGGCATTACCATCTACCGTTTCCATACCTACACTAATGTCGATAGTTTTGAGTGCGTTTCCTGCTATACTCGATATTTCATTTTGTAAGAAAGAGTTTAGGGCTGCTCCCATATCCAATCCTCCTTTACCTGAAGTTGTTTGTGCTAAATACATACCGGTGGCGAGCATTGTTACGGCTTGTTTTCCTCTCTCTTCTGCCGACATTGCCGAAAGTTGATTCTGTATTGCCATATCTTCGGGTGCTTCCAAATTGAAGACAAGTGCAAGATTTTCTAAACGGTTCTTTACAGAGATGACCACATCGAAGTTTACCATGCGAGGCGATTGATTGTCTTGCGTCACCGAAGTACGAGTTCTCTCTAAAGCTGTGATATTGAGTGAAGGATCCATAGGATTGCCCGTCCAATTGACATAACTTCCACTTTGTATAGTAAAGGTCTTGGCAGGGAACACAGGCAAAGAATATTTTAAGAGTCCGCTATTTAATGTATATCGTCCCGAAAGCAGCAAATCGCCTTGCGGAGTATATTGTAGCGAAAGGTCGCCTCCTCCTTCGAGTTC
>JAVVPX010000132.1:0-3315 GCA_036655555.1 Bacteroidaceae bacterium
TTCAGGCCAAAACACGTACGCGAGAGCTACACTTGAGAACATGAGTACGGATGGAAACCAGATAACCACTGTTTGCCATTCGAGATACATGGCTGCCCAACCCCATTTTGCTCCGAATGCTTCCGATACCCATCTAAATAGTCCTCCACTTTTGGTGAATGTGGAAGCTAGCTCGGCACAAGCCAGCGAAAAGGGTATCAAGAAAACAACTGCCGCAAAGAGGTAGTAGAAGATGGATGTGATCCCAAATTCAGCTTGCGAGGCAAGTCCTCGTAAGCTGATAATATTGGTCACTATCATAACGGTCATCGCCATTGTAGAAATGGTGACGGCCGTTTTGGTTAGATTGCTATTGCTTGTTGTTGCCATATAGGTAGATTAGATAACCGGATATGAATCTGCAATCTTTGTTCCATAGCGATAATGCACATTGGGTTGCGCGGTGAAACTTACGTTGCTGGCTGCTTCAAATAGCATCACAATGTCCGAACCTCCAAATTGGAAGTACGATATTTCTTCGCCTTTGCGCAGTGTTCGTCCTTCTTCTGCTGTGATTACTACGGACGATACTTGCGCCATGCCCATTGGCAAGATGGCAACTAAACCAATTGGACTATCAATAACGATTAGTCCGCGAGTTTGCATAAATTCATATCCGGCTTGGTCGGGAGCATTCATCACTCTTTTGGCTACAATTTGGTGCGTATTCTCTGTATCGCCCATGACAGCTTCCGCCATTACTTGTAGATATACTTTTCCTTGAATATTGCGCGCTTCTACAACTACTCCACCTACGGGAGCATGTTGACGGTGATAGTCGCTGGTATTTAAGAAAGCATGACAGAAATATCCACCTACGAAGCGATTCTTGTAGGGACTACCTTCGAGCAATTCCATTACTTTCCAATGGAAGCCTTTGATAGTTATTTCGGAATCTTCGCGAATTTCCCATTGCCCATCAAAGGTAGAGTCTGCCGGGGAGGTGATGATAGTGCTGTCGTCTACAACAGCTACAGGACGTGTGCCCGGTTTACAAGTACGGGCAAAGAGTTCGTTGTAGGTTTTCCAACCACCGCGTGGACGTAGATATTCGTTCATATTGTAGAGAGGGGAATCGTAGAAAGTTTTTTCCGATTCAGGAGTGAGCGAGTCGGGAGTATCCATAAATGCGCCGAAAGCACTTACGTACTTCACCATCCAAGCCGATAGAGGTGTGAGAGGAAGCATCTTATCGTGTGGAACGACGGCATTTTGTAATTCCGATACCGGATGTTGGTCGAGTATAAAGTAGAATTTACATACGTGCTCATATACTATTGTGCCAACATAGTTTTCAAAAGGCACCCATGTAAGTTGCATATCCAGCCAATCGAAATAATCGTTCATCGTATTGATATCGTTCATTTCAGCGATTTTGTACTGTTTGGCATTTTTAAGTGCTGTGTCAAACTTCTCTTCCCAATTGTTTGCTTTAATCATGTCTACAAGCTCTTGCACTATTGGCTCATGCTTTGCTACTAATTCCAGTTTCATACGCTTAGTTATTAATGTTAAGTTATACAATATTCTAATAACACGGAGTTAGCGAAACTGTTTAGTAGCAAGAGTATAATAAATCTTAATGACTAACCCTTTATAGATTTATATATATCACTTGCATATTCACTAATACAGAAAGAGTGGAGCAACCCTTGCGGGTGCTCCACTCTTTCTGTATATTTTGAGGAATGTAGACTTACAAAATAACTTTCGTTCCTTCTACTATATAAATTCCTTTTTCTAAGTTGTCGATGGTATTCGCGCCTTCGCTAATCGATACCTTATTTATTTCTTGACCACTTACGTTAAAGATGCTTATTGTGCGAGCCATAGACGATTCTATTACTAGTTTACTATCTGCCGATGTGCTAAAAATTAGACCGTCGGTGGCAGAAATATTCTCTACATTAGTAGCATCTTTAATTTGTACGTTTGTCCAACGTGCCGTTTCTGCTGTTTTTTTGTCAGCTTCGTCGACTACATACTTGATGCAATTTGGATTAGCTTGGTCGAAAGCACCTCCTAAAGATACGCCGGGGATAAATTTAGGAAATGTAACCTCTGTAAGTGCTGTTGTGCCAGCAAAAGTATTATAAAAACTCGATACATTCGTGAATTTATCTAAGTTGGTAATAGTTTTGAGCCTTGAGCAATTCATGAAAAGGTAGTCAAATTGAGTCTCTTTGTCGCAAACTGTATTCGGGAAAATGATAGAAGTGAGTTTGGTATAACCCGAAAAGTTTCCCATAAAAAAAACTCCTTCCGTAAGTTTGGCAGCGCTCATATCTATAGTTCTCAATATAGTGTTTCCGGGACCCATAGCACTAAACAACGTAATCATACTAGCTTTGTTCCAATCTCCCGTTACAGTAATACCGGTATAGTTATTACTATTAATTATATTTGAGCTTAGCTCACTAAAACTGTACGTCTTGTCTCCGGTACCTCCGGTACAAGCCACAGATTGTGCCCATCCATTTACATAAATGGAAAAAATAATCATTAAACTAAGTAAAATTCTTTTTTTCATGTTACTTCTTTTTTTGTTTATAGTATTTGATAATTTAAGAAGCCACAAAAGTATTAAATTGTTTTTAAACAAGCAATTTTTATAATAAAATAATCATTTTTTCTCCTATCTTTAAGCTAAAAGATAAGTTTAGAATGCTATTTTCGTTCCTTCTATTATATAGATTCCTTTTTCTAAGTCAAGGATATTCGCACCTTCGTGGAGTAATATTTTGTCTATTTCTTGACCATTAATACTAAAGATGCTTATTGTGCGAACTTTGGACGATTCTATCACCGTCTTGCCGTCTGCCGATGTGCTAAAGAGTAACCCCGATGCAGCTGAATCTTTCTCTATGTTGGTTGCTCTTCTAACATATACGTTTGTCCAACCGGCAGCTTCTGCTGTTACTTTATCTTCGTTGCTGGCTACGTACTTCACACAAGAAGTGTTAGCATCGCCGAAAGCCGCTGTTAATATTATACCTTGGGTAAAGGCTCCAAAGTTTACTTCTCCGAGTGCCTTGCAACCCCAAAAAACATTACTAAAACTTGTTACGTTAGTAAATAAATCTAAGTTGTCGACAGTAGTGAGTGCTGCACATAAATTAAAAGCATTAATGAAAGAGATGCTGTTGGCGCTTGTCCCTTTTGGCAAAGTCACACTTGTGAGTTCTGTGCAACCCCAAAAAGCATTGTAAAAGTCCGTTATATTTGTGAATCCCTTCAAGTTATTAATAGTTTTGAGCTTTGCGCAACCATCAAAAG
>JAVVPX010000133.1:0-3266 GCA_036655555.1 Bacteroidaceae bacterium
TCAATTGATAATCCTGATATGATATCTAAAAAGATAGTAACTGATTGTATTCATTTTGGAGGAACTCGCATTATATTATATGGTGATTTCGAGCTAAAAAACATAAAGAATGTCGTTCAAATGGTAAACAATAAGTCTGGAGGGGATATTGTTTTGTTGGATGGTGTTTCCGTGATAGGTAATAATTCAAATTACATAAGCGCACACGAATATGGTATAATGGAAAATTCTGGTGAATATAAGCAGACGCAAAAAACAGGAATTGGCTACGTAAACAAGCGTTTTAATGAGGAACTTAAAGAAATAACAGAAGATAATGCAGATAAAATTCATTTTGATCTTGGAATGCCTTCTGATGCTCTTGTGTCTGGAGGTGTTGAGAACAAGCCTATTAAACTATATGGTAGTAAGTTGCTCGCTAAGATAAAAAAACATGGATTTATCATATCTGAACTGCACGATCTTCCGCTTTCTGTTGCCTCTCCTATAGCTGTTTTTAATAACATTGATAGAAAAGGAAACAAATCTGTTCTTACAGAGCTGAAAACAAGAAACGGGAATTTCCTTATTACAATTGATTTAGGTAAGGGAGAAGATGCTGACTTCGATATAGTAAGCAGTGTATTTGGTAAAAATGATTCAAGTGTTGTTAATTGGATCGATAAGGGTTATGCGACATATATAGATAAGAAGAAAGCCATAAACTATTTGCACCTCTCCACACCAATTGCGGAAGCCTCAAATAGCTCAGAGCTTTCTTCTATCACAAAGATAATAGAAAGTTTTGTAAATCCAACACTTGAACATGGGAAAATAATTGCTGAAATAGAAAATTTATCAGAAATATTGCATACTCCTATCCGAATTGTTAAAGACTTGAAAGAAATAAGCGATAGCGATAAGCAATTAGAAAAACGTAAACGTGGTTATAAGAGATTGTTTGAAGTAATATAGGTGAAGCGGTGATAGTATTAAAGAAAAATTTAGAAAGAAAGGAAATTAAATAAAAGCCGCACCGATGATGTGATGAAACTCCGAATGACATGATTTGAGAGCCCGCCCTTTTTGTAATTCACCGGCATAAATGCTACCCTAAGGTGTGACCCGCCATTAAGGAACGAAGCTTGTCTCGGTATTCCGTTTTATTTGATGAGTTTCCCAGTCAAATCAATGCGGCTAATATTTTAACTACAACAAATATAGGAATTCTATATTTAGCAACCAAACAATTTGCCTTATTTATTTTCTAAAAAAAGTCTAATTAACAATTCTCCTATTTATCTCCGTACATTTTTTTTCGAAGTTCTTTGATATGGTCGGAAGTAATATATTCATCGTATTCCATCATCTTATCTATAACTCCATTTGGAGTAAGTTCTATCACACGATTTGCCACTGTTTCAATGAATTCATGGTCGTGAGAAGAAAAGAGGATATTACCTTTAAAAGATTTTAAGTTATTGTTGAATGCTTGAATAGATTCCAAATCCAAATGATTGGTAGGTGTATCTAAAACCAAGCAATTAGCATTACGCAATTGCATACGGGCAATCATACAACGCATCTTCTCGCCTCCGGAAAGTACACTAACTTTCTTCAAAACTTCTTCGCCCGAGAAAAGCATTCTGCCTAAGAATCCTTTCATGTAAACTTCATTGCCTTCGCCAAACTGCCCTAACCAATCCACTAAATTGAGGTCAGTATTAAAGAAGTTCGTATTATCAACCGGCAGATAAGCCGTAGTAATAGTTACTCCCCAGCTAAAATGTCCGCTATCGGGCTTGATGTTTTCGTTGATAATTTCAAAGAAGGCAGTCATTGCTCGTGGGTTTCGTGAAAGAAAGACTATTTTATCGCCTTTTTCTACATTGAAATTCACGTCTCTAAAAAGCACTGTTCCATCTTCCATCTTCTTTTCAAGTCCGGCAACTTCTAATATTTGATTTCCCGGTTCACGTTCCGGAGTGAAGATAATGCCCGGATATTTACGTGAAGACGGTTTTATTTCGTCTACATTTAACTTCTCCAACATCTTCTTACGACTAGTTGTCTGCTTACTTTTAGCCACATTGGCACTGAAACGACGAATAAATTCTTCGAGTTCTTTCTTTTTTTCTTCTGCCTTAGCTTTTTGATTTTGTTGTTGACGAAGAGCTAATTGACTAGATTCGTACCAAAAACTATAGTTACCGGCAAATAGGTTTATCTTTCCATAATCAATATCTACGGTATGAGTACAAACAGAGTCGAGGAAGTGACGGTCGTGACTTACTACTAACACAGTATGTTCAAAGTTTGCTAAATAATCTTCTAACCACATCACTGTTTCCATATCCAAGTCATTGGTAGGCTCATCAAGTAATAAATTATCAGGATTACCATATAAAGCTTGAGCTAACATCACTCTTACTTTTTCTTTTCCACTAAGTTCGCCCATCAACATATAGTGCTTATCTTCCGATACGCCTAATCCACTCAACAAGTTAGCAGCATCACTTTCGGCATTCCAACCATCCAATTCGGCAAACCGTTCTTCGAGTTCCGAAACTTTTAATCCGTCCGCATCCGTAAAGTCTTCTTTTGCATACAATACTTCGCGTTGTTTCATAATATCCCAGAGAATAGTATGTCCCATCATCACTGTATCCATTACCGTATATTCGTCCCATTTAAAGTGGTCTTGACTTAGCACTGATAGGCGTTCACCTGTTCCTAACATTATGGAACCTGTAGTAGCATCTAAATCTCCATAAATAGTACGGAGAAAAGTAGATTTACCGGCACCGTTAGCACCAATAATTCCATAGCAATTACCACTTGTAAACCTTAAATTAACATCGTTGAATAATACTCTTTTACCAAATTGGACAGAAACGTTTGAAACTGTAATCATTATCTTTTATCTTTTTACCTTATTTATTAAGCGGACGCAAAGGTAGGGAATATAAATGAAGAATAAAGTATGAAGAATATAAAAAGTAGTCAATCTGTCATTCATTCTCTATTTCGATGGGCTATTTCTTCGTTCTTTACTTAAAAATGTCTACTTTTGCACATTATTTGTTTAGAATAGGCACGATGGCAAACTATTTGTCGCTGCTTTCGTATACTAAACCTAATAACAAAGGAATATGAGCAACCATTTGAAAAAGAATAAAAAGACAAGTAATATGAATCTAAAGGAGAAGAAGGAAAATCTAGAGAAAGAGGAGCTGGTAGATAACCCAACAAGTCGATCTGTTGAGGAAGAAAAACAAGAAGAAGAA
>JAVVPX010000134.1:0-3185 GCA_036655555.1 Bacteroidaceae bacterium
GACCATCATTAGCTTTTGATTCGCTCAAATGTTTATTCATATCCATGTATGACACGTAATACATTTGGATTGCACTTATAACAATAATTAATATCATTTGTATTACAACGTACCCAAACTCTATAATAACTTCCTAATAACTTTAGATTATGAAAATAAACAAGGTAAATCTAGGTGAAGTGATTAGACAAAAAGTAGATGAAAGCGGAATAAGTAAAGCTAAATTTGCTGAAAGTCTGAATATCGCAAGACAAAATATAGATAAAACTATATTTTCAAAGCATAGTCTTGATACAGATTTACTATGTAATGTCTGCGAAGTACTGAATTGTAATCTATTTGATTACTATAGAAGCGATATAGAGTGTAATACGAAAGATTACATAACAAAAGAAGAAATAAAAGCTACCTTATCCATAGAAATGGGAAAAAAGAAACAAGATAAGGTGTTTAGATTCATTTTCGGTGAAAATGATATTAGAATTGAATAGTTTATAAAAATGGGATTAAAAGATAAAGTTATTCAAATTTTAAATTAAGTAGAACCATGGGCAATAATGAACATCAAAAGACAGAGAACAAAAAACAATGTTTCATCATTACTCCTATTGGGAATCCAGATTCAGAAATTAGGAAAAAGGCAGATGGCGTAATTAATGCCATAATCAAACCTATATTATCTGAATTAGGATATGATACTGTACCTCCACATGAAATGTCAAAAAGTGGGTCTATAACCCAACAAGTGATAGAGCACATTGTAAATGATGAATTGGTAATAGTTAATTTAACAGGATTAAATGCGAATGTAATGTATGAATTAGCGATTAGACATTGCGTCAAAAAACCTGTCGTTTGCATTATAGAAAGGAATACGCAATTACCTTTTGACGTTGCTACCGAGCGGTTTATTATGTATGATGACAATTTTTCAAATGTAATATCATTAAAAGATAATATTAAAAGGACTATAATTTCATCTATAAAAGAGGGGGAAATAGATAATCCTATATATAAGTCTATGAAAAATATAGACATTATGAAAAAAATATCAGAGAGCAATGATCCAAATAGCAATGTGTTAAAATTAATAGTAAATAGATTAGGCAAAATTGAAAAGAATATTAATACTCGTAGTGTGGATTCTTTGATCAATGAATATAATGAAGATTTTTGTGCCATTATAAAACTGGGAGAAAACAATATTGATTCTCAAATACTGAATAAGATAATTTCAATGATAGCTAATGAATTTGTTTCCAACCACATAACGGTAGCTATTATTTATGATAAAGACAAAAATGAGATAACAGTTTCAAATGGTAACTTTCATATGGAAGTATTAGAAATTCTAATATTTAATTTCACTGTCGAATTAGGCTTAAAAGACGTAAAATATGAATTGTACCCATTTTAAATTAAACAAATAATGCCATAGCCAACATACCTATTCGGAGCAGGGGAAAATTTCGGGGAAAGAAAATAATCTAATAACAAGAGTGCATTATATATGATTTTAAAACAAAACAATAAAAAAATATCATGAAAAAACTACTACTATTATTTAGCCTTTTGTTGAGTATAAATATTTATTCAAAGGATTACACGGATGCTGATAGTTATTACTATGATGGTACTATAATCCAATTCTATGACACACCCGATGTGTTTGTGTCTATGTATATAACAGATGTTGACTACTACGGTCATTATTATGCTATAAACTTATCAATAATCAACAAAAGCAATAAACGATTTGATTTTATACCAGAAGAGATTGTCCCTTGCTACTACGAGAAAGACGGAGGAAAAATGCAAGTATCTGTTCTTTCATTTTTAGAATATGAAAAGATAGTAAACAGAAAACAGGGTTGGCAAGAATCATTATCAGGACTTGCAGTTGGATTGCAAAGTTTTTCATCTTCTATGTCTCCGGCTTATTCAGCCTCTATCTCTTCTAATTATTCACAAGATAAAATAAAAATTAATGTTAGTGATAACTCTAAAAGTCAAAAGGACATGGATAGAACTTTAAATGACGCTAGGAAATTAGAGGAAAATAATAGGGTTGTTATAAATCGCCTTGGAAATGGATATTTGAAAAGAAATACGTTATTCGGGAATTGTGAATTGAATGGCTATATAAATATGAAATACGTAAAATGTGATAAATTCAACATAGTTTTACCCATAAATGGTTCTATCTATGAATTCAATTGGACAAAGAAAGTTGAGGATAATTAAAAGGATTATCTTTATAATCATGAAGTAAGCATAAAGGTTGTAGCCGATTTCTGCCATTTAAATCCCAGAACCTTAAATAATTATTATAAAGAACACTTAAGCGATTGTCGTTCTAGGGGGCTACTTTCTCATGCCGATGAACATCTTTGTTTCAAAGAAAACCTTAGTGAAAGTATTTCCATCGATGAAACAGCCTTTAGTAATGGTGAACTATATACAATCGTAACCAATAAGGATGGGCATGGGAAACGTGGTACTATAATAGCTATGATACGTGGAACCAAATCAGAAGATGTATGTAAACATCTTCTGACGTTACCGGAAGGCAAACGCAGAAAGGTCAGAAATATAACATTGGACATGGCTGGTAGTATGCGCCAAATCTCTAAAAAATGTTTTCCTAATGCTACTCAGATAATTGATCGTTTTCATGTTCAGAAACAAATGCAGGAAGCACTTCAGGAGCTACGTGTAGCGTATCGTTGGCAGGCAATTGATGAAGAGAATCGTAATATCAAGAAAGCAAAAGCGACAAAACAGAAGTACAATCCACTAACGTTTGAGAATGGGGATACTCTACGTCAACTACTTGCGCGTAGCAGATACTTGCTGTTTAAAAAGCCTAGCAGATGGACTTCAAGTCAGAGAGAAAGAGCTGAGATATTATTCAAGCAATTTGATGATATTAAACAGCTATACTATTTGACTCAGCAATTAGGGCAAATATATTCTACAAACTATCATAAGGATGTTGCCAGAGCAAAAATGGCTTTATGGTTCAATAAAGTAGAAGAATGGAATTATCCACAGTTTAATACTGTCATAGAAACTTTTAAGAATCATAGCGATCGGATACTTAATTTCTTTGAGAATAGGCTAACGAATGCAGCAGCCGAATCATTCAATGCTAAACTTAAATCATTTAGAGCCACATTTAGAGG
>JAVVPX010000135.1:0-3184 GCA_036655555.1 Bacteroidaceae bacterium
TGATTGATGGGGGATATTATTTTTAAAGCAAATACAGAATAACTAGCGAGAACCATCAAATAGTTAAATAGTAAATACAAAATACAAATAATATTTAAAACTAGTTGTTATATCTAAATATTTATAAATAATAATTGTTATTATGAAATATACAGATTACATTTACAACAATTTATTATAGATACAAGGAACATCGTTACACAATAATATTTTTACTTAAATACATTAATTCATTAACTTTAAAATCACATTATGAAAAAAATTACTCTATTAACAGCCGCCTTATTGGTAGTATGTGGTGGTTTTATACAAGCCACCGGGAACTTAACACTAACTAAATTGTGGAACAAAGCAGACTATGTTTGGAACAAAACAAATGGCAGCCGAGATATGGATTATTACAATGGGAAGTTATATGTCATAGACAAAACGAGCAAAAACATCCACGTTATTGACGCTAACGATGGTAGTGAACTTCCCGGTGAGGCTATAGCACATGCAGACATTAACGGTTACAGTGTTGCCGCCGATGATGCCGGTAATTTATTTGCTACGAACGGTGGGTACGGTATGACGCATTGTATTAAAGGAGGCAAAATTGTATCCGGAGTATATACAACTTTAGGAAATACTACTATCCCAGGTAGTCCGGGACGTTTTGATTTTGTAGAATTATATGGCAACATAGAGGGAGACAACGGAGGATATATGATTGCATCCACGGTTAATACGGCCGACAACGTAGCCGTTTGGCCAATGAAAAACGGAGCTATTGTTAATGCAGCAACTCCATTTATGTTTAACAACTTACGTGGAGCTTTTAAAACAGGAGCAGATGCAGCTGCTGTAGATGCGAATAGTTTTTGGTTATCCGGTCAGAGTTTAAAGCCTTTACTTATCACTATGAGTACAGATAAAACGACCACAAGCAAACAAGAATTAGCGATAAGCGCAATTCCTAATTGTGGAGGTATAGCCAGCTTTACACTTAAAGGCATAACTTACGTAGTAGTTCCCGGAAGTAGCCTAAATGGTGCTGTTAATATATTCGACGCAACCAACATGGCACATCCGGTACTTAAAGAAACGACTGAAGATATAGCATCAGTCGCCAATGGAGCAATACATGTAGGCATAGAAGCTACCGTCAAAAATGACATTGCTTATATTTATGTATGGTCTCCCAATAATGGAGCTGCCGCATACAAGTTCGAAGATTCAACGCCTACCAACATTTCTGCCGAAACAGCAGAAGCTCCGGCACGCGTATTTGCTAATGCCGAGGGTATTCAAGCAGAATTCGAGGGAGAAGCCAACATTGAATTGTTCAGCATCAGCGGAGCAATGATAGACAAAGCCACCGCTACCGGCTACTACAAAGCAAACGTAGACAAAGGTATCTATCTTGTAAAAATTAACGGTGTAACCTATAAAGTTGTAAAATAAAACCGAGAATTAACAGCTAACGTAGAAGAGAGGTTGCGCCAAACGAACGGCACAGCCTCTCTTCTTTTTATATTCCACTTTAGTTACAGAGTAGCGTACCACAATTTGTTCGTCCCGTTTTTTATTTGGATTAATTAGAATTGATGCCTTATGCAAATGTATATACTTCTTTGCATAAAGTCTTTTATATGTTTCAAAACACACAAAGCAGCAACAGCCAAGCAGACAATTAAGTTAATTGATTGATTATTAGGCAAATATTATATTAAAAAGCATTTGTGTGCGTACACGACAGTTCTTTTTACTTTGTTATTCTATTTATTCCCCCTATCTTTGCGTACAATTATAACATATTAAGGACAATATGTGCACTCTTTTGAACAAATATTACCAGCATAGTTCAATAAAGAATGAGTAATTTTGAAACCGAAATACAACTATTAATTTTAAATCATTTATCATGAGTACATTCCAAAAGGTAGGCGAGAAAATGACCAATTACAGATGGGTTATCTGTAGTATGTTATTCTTCGCCACAACCATTAACTATCTCGACCGACAAGTGCTGTCATTAACATGGAAAGACTTCATCGCTCCCGAATTTCATTGGACCAACGATGATTACGGAAATATCACCGCTCTATTCTCCATTATCTACGCTGTAAGTATGCTTTTTGCCGGTCGTTTTGTCGATTGGTTAGACACCAAGAAAGGCTTTCTTTGGGCTATTGGAGTATGGTCTTTTGGTGCTTGTTTACACGCTTTCTGTGGGATTGCAACATCGGGCATTCTCACCGGAGAATGGTTTGTAAGTTTTGGTGGTGCCAAAGAAGCTATAGCCTCGGTCAACAATATAGGAATGGTTATTAACGTGAGTGTCACTCTATTTATTTTTGCCCGATTTGTTTTGGCACTTGGTGAAGCAGGCAACTTTCCGGCTTCTATCAAAGCAACAGCTGAATATTTCCCAAAGAAGGACAGAGCATTCTCTACCAGCATTTTCAATGCCGGGGCAACTGTTGGAGCTTTAGCCGCGCCTATCAGTATCCCTTTCATCGCTAAACATTTTGGTTGGGAGATGGCTTTCATAATCATCGGTGCTCTTGGTTTTGTTTGGATGGGATTTTGGACATTCATCTACAAAAAACCTGAACTAAACCATAAAGTAAACGCAGCTGAGCTAGCTTATATTCAGCAAGATAAAGACGACATTCAAACACCTCAACAAGAACAACAAGGCGGAAAGAAACTTTCGTTCAAACAATGCTTTAAGTATAAACAAACTTGGGCTTTTGCCTTCGGCAAGTTCATGACCGACGGCGTATGGTGGTTCTTCCTCTTTTGGACTCCTGCTTATTTAAGTTCCGTTTATGGGATGAAGTCTTCGGACTCTGCCGCACAAATTGCTTTGTTCGTTCTATATGCCATCACCTTATTATCTATTATTGGTGGCTGGTTGCCTTCTTATTTTGTAGGCAAAGGAATGAATCCTTATGCAGGACGTATGAAATCGATGCTTATCTTTGCGTTTTTCCCTCTTCTTGCTTTATTAGCGCAACCATTAGGGTATTATTCGTATTGGTTCCCTATCATTATTATCGGTATCGCAGGCGCAGCTCACCAAGCATGGTCAGCTAATATATTCTCTACCATTGGTGATATGTTCCCTAAGAGTGCCATTGCTACTATCACCGGTATAGGCGGTATGGCAGGTGGTATTGGTTCTTTCTTTATCAAC
>JAVVPX010000136.1:0-3051 GCA_036655555.1 Bacteroidaceae bacterium
GAGTTCGTCAAAATGTATCTGTATTTATAAGCTATGATGAGGGAGCTACTTGGCCGGTTAAGAAGATAATCTGTCCAACAGTAGGTGACTATTCATCTCTTTGTATTTTACCGGATGGAACTATTGGTGCTTATGTAGAAGAACAACCGGGTAATAATGGTCTTTATACAATGTATTATAGTAATTTCTCTTTAGATTGGTTGTCTAGTGGAACCGATACTTACTATGCTGCAGGAACAATTGAAGTAGTGGCAACACCTACATTCTCTTTGAAAGCCGGTACCTACATTGGCGACCAAACTGTGACGTTAGCCACCACTACCGCAGACGCAAAGATATATTATACCATAGATGGTTCTATCCCTACTGCAAGCTCTATTCCTTATACTACTGCTATTACTCTTAGTGCAAACACTACGATAAAGGCAATCGCTATAAAAACAGGAATGGCAAATAGTAGTGTTGCTGCTGCTGATTATAAGATAAGAGCTCTTGGTGAATATTGCAAGGACGATAGAAATAGATCGACCGCAGATTCTAAAACCGTTAGAAGTATAACAGTAACCGGAGCTACTGTTGATGGAGCAGCACAGAGTTTTGTAGCTACTAATCCTAATGCGAGCTATCAAACTAAGATTTATGTAGATATGACGGACCAAGTGTTGAAAGCAACTCAAGGTGACGACCTCGTTTTTAAATTAGCAAAAAACGCATTAACATGGATGCATTTTTATGCTTTCGTTGATTACAACCACAATTACGAGTTTGATGCAGATGAATTAGTGTCTTATACTTATTACGCTGCCGGTGGTAAAAACGCACAACCGGGATTAGATAGTAAAGGCGTTAGTCACAGCACAAATGAATATTGTCCGAATGAGCTTCCTTCGTTTACTATTCCGAATAGCGCACTAACGGGCAACACAAGAGTTCGGTTAAATGTATTTTGGAATAGCAACAATCCCTGTACATATCCTGATATTGTAGCAGAAAGTGCTTCAACACTCGATTTTACCATCAATATAGCTAAGAATCCTTCGGGTATTCACAATTCATCTTCCGACAATCTTGTCTCTTTTGTGAACAACGATGGACACATCGTAGTGGAAGGTGCTGAAATAGGTAGTTTGATAGAAGTATATGACATAGCCGGAGCAGAGATTGCTAAGGCTAGTGTTCAATCGAATAGCGAAGTGCTATCTTCTGTTCAGTTATCTTCAGCTTCTTATTTAGTGAAGATTAGTGATAAAAAGAGTTCAGTAGTGAAGAAAGTGATAAAGAAATAAATTCAATTAGTATATCATTAAGGAAGCGTCTTCACTTAGCGGTGGAGGCGCTTCTTTTGTTTAGATAGGATAGGGATATAATTTAAAAATACTTGTTGATGTTCTAAAAAGTTTTCAGTATTATTTTAAAAACGAACCGTATTATTTAAAAAGTTTTCAGTATTATTTTTAAACTAGCGGAAACCCTTGACGAAACAAGCGATTGATCTGGAACAAAAGATACTTTTACGGCTGAAAGCAAAATCGCTTAATGTTTGTAATTAACCTATTTCTTGATTGTTTTTTTTATACTTTTTTAAAAAAAATGTCTATTTGTTTGAAGATAAGTATATAATGCTTACTTTTGTCGTCGAATATTAACTCTATTTTTTTGCTAATACAAGAGCTTATCTGTTATTAGCAAAGGGAAAGAGAAGATATTCGAAGTAGTTGAAATGATTAAAAATAAAGTAATATTAAACTTGAAAGCTTGCTGAATAATTTTAACTAAATAATTGTTTGGAAATCTTTCGTAACAAAACAAAGTGTATGAAAAAGTATGTTGGAGTATTTATTCTAGCTTTTTTAAGCTTATTTGTAGTGAATTCTTTTGCTCAGACGACGCCTCCTAGCGGAACAGGGCTAAGTTTTAATGGTACTAATCAGTACGTGAGAATTCCCAGTGCTGATGCTTTTAATATTGCAGCAAACGAGAGCTTTACTGTTAGTTGCTGGGTGAAAGTTCCTGCATGGCCGAGTGCAATGGGACCGCGTATTCTGTCGAAACGTAACATCCAACGCGGATTTGATGAAGCAGGTCAGAATGCATCGTATGAACTTTGGACAGGAAATGCTAGTTCACCTAATCATTATTTTGCAAACAATGTAGTTAGTGCCACAGCTAGTACTAACATTATGTCTAATTGGATTGGTCTGCCTGCATCGACCGCTACATGGTATCATCTCTGCATGGTTATTGATAAGACTGCCAATGATATCAATCTATATCAGAATGGTGTGATGTCTGATAATCATAAAGCAAGCCCTGCTACAACATTAGCAGGTTGGGTAGTTAATAACCGCTTTGATTTATTGATTGGTTGCGATCGCGATTATTCTAATAATACATCTTCTCATTTTTTTAATGGAGAAATTGCCGACGTACGTTTCTATAAGAAAGCATTGACAGCAGCTGAGGTTACTACAGATATGACAGCTACGGTAACTGGCGCAACAGCAGGTTTGGTTGCTGCTTATGATTTTAAGAATATGAGCGGAGCTACTGTCCCTGATATAAAAGGAACAAATCCCGGAACATTAATGAATTTTGCACCACAAGGAGATGTAGTTGCTGCACCTACTTTCTCTCCGGCTGCCGGCCATTATACTGATGCACAAAATGTTACATTGGCTTCTACTGAAGCAGGCGCAAAGATATATTATACCGTAGACGGTAGCACCCCTACTACAGCTTCTACTGAGTATACTGCTGCTATTGTTGTTAGTGAAAACACTACAATAAAAGCAATCGCTGCAAAAGCAGGAATGGTAACTAGTGCTGTGGTTTCAGCTGCTTATACTATAGGAGCTATTTTGCCTGATTATTGTAAATATGACGGAAACAGAGCCGATATGAGAAACAGACTTATTAATAGTATCAATGTAACAGGAGCTACTGTTGATGGAGCGTCGCAAACTTTCAGTTTTGATAATGCCATAACTTATCAATCCCCGGTCTATTCGGATAAAACGGCAAATGTGTTGAATGCAACTCAAGGTGACGAAC
>JAVVPX010000137.1:0-3042 GCA_036655555.1 Bacteroidaceae bacterium
ACAATCGGAAGATTTTGTGCAAGCTCGTTTACCTTTCGATTTGAATATTAAATGATGGAAGATAATTTTATCAAGATACACAGTTGGCTCTATCCCCTTTCTTTCCTTTACGGAATAGGAGTTAGCATACGCAATCGGATGTTCGATTGGGGAATGATTCGTTCTAAAAGCTACGATGTACCCGTCATTTCGGTTGGAAACATTACAGTAGGAGGAACCGGAAAGACACCACATACAGAGTACTTGATAAAACTATTGCAAGACGAACTAAAGATAGCCGTACTTAGCAGGGGCTATAAACGTAAGTCGGAAGGATATCAACTAGCGGATATGGATAGTTCTGCAACTGTAATTGGTGACGAGCCATATCAAATAAAACATAAATTTCCTCATATTTACATAGCAGTGGATAAAGACCGTTGCCACGGAATAGAACGCTTAACTCACGATGAACAGACGTCCGACGTAGACGTTATTTTGCTCGATGACGCTTTCCAACATCGATATGTACGTCCGGGTATTAATATCCTATTGGTCGATTATTATCGATTAATATGCGATGACGCATTATTACCTGCGGGAAGACTACGAGAACCCGAGGAAGGTAAGAGCAGAGCAAACATCGTTATCGTTACTAAATGTCCCCCTCTCATTAAGCCAATGGATTACCGTGTAATCTCTAAGCGAATGGAACTATATCCTTATCAGCAACTGTATTTCTCTTGCGTAAAATACAAAGAGTTAACTTCGGTATTCGAAACATCTCCGTCAAACAAAACGTCTTTGGAAAACTTAGATAAAAGCACGGAAGTATTGTTACTCACCGGGATAGCATCTCCCAAACAAATGCAGCAGGATTTAGAGCAATATGTCACCACAATAGAAACAGTAGCGTTTGGCGATCATCACAATTTCAAGAGTGAAGATATGACTCTATTGAGGAAACGTTTTGAGGCGCTAAAGGGAAAAGAAAAGATAATTATAACCACAGAAAAAGATGCCGCACGGCTCGTTCAATGGAAAGAATTGGACGATGAATTGAAGCCTTTTATCTATTATCTTCCCATTGAAATAGAGTTTTTACAAAATCAACAAGATAATTTTAATCAAAACATTATTGGCTATGTTAGAAAAAATAAAAGAAACAGCATCCTTTCTGAAAAATAGAATGCACACAAGTCCTGAAACAGCTATTATATTAGGTACAGGTTTAGGCAGTTTGGCTAATGAAATAACGGATAAATACGAGATTGCTTATAAAGATATTCCTAACTTCCCGGTATCTACGGTCGAAGGTCATTGCGGAAAGCTTATTTTCGGTAAACTGGGTAACAAAGATATTATGGCAATGCAAGGACGCTTTCATTATTATGAGGGTTATTCGATGAAAGAAGTAACTTTTCCGGTGCGTGTAATGAAAGAATTAGGCATAAAGACGCTATTTGTATCTAACGCCAGCGGTGGCACGAACGCAAACTTCAAAATCGGTGACCTAATGATAATCACCGATCACATCAATTACTTCCCTGAACATCCCCTTCGTGGCAAAAATCTTTATGGCGACCGTTTCCCCGATATGAGTGAGGCATATTCAAAAGAACTGATTGCCAAAGCCTTGATTATAGCTAAAGAAAAAGGTATAAAAGTACAGCAAGGCGTTTATTTGGGAACGCAAGGTCCTACTTTCGAAACTCCTGCGGAATATAAGCTCTTCCATATATTAGGAGCCGATGCGGTGGGAATGTCTACCGTTCCGGAAGTGATTGTAGCCAATCATGCAGGAATAAAAGTATTTGGCGTGTCTGTAATTACCGACTTGGGGGTAGAAGGAAAAATAGTGGAAGTTTCACACGAAGAAGTACAAAAAGCTGCCGACCTTGCTCAGCCAAAGATGACAACCATTATGCGCGAATTAATCAATAGAGCTTAAACTTTATGCAAGAAGTAAACAGAACAGAAATAGCTACCATTGGGGAATTTGGACTTATCAAACACTTAACTCAAAACTTAGAGTTAAAAAACGCTTCCAGCAAGTATGGAGTGGGTGATGATGCTGCCGTATTAGACTACGCCGGTAAACAAGTGTTGGTAACTACCGATTTATTGATGGAAGGTGTGCATTTCGATCTCACTTATACCCCATTGAAGCATTTAGGATATAAAGCTGCAATGGTCAACTTCTCCGATATTTATGCGATGAATGGCACTCCAAAGCAAATAACCGTATCCATAGCTTTATCGAAACGCTTTTGTATCGAAGATATTGAAGAGTTTTATGCAGGTCTGCGTATCGCTTGCGACCTTCACCAAGTGGATATTGTGGGAGGAGATACAACATCATCACTTACCGGCTTAGCTATTAGCATAACCTGCATTGGCGAAGCGGACAAAGAGAACGTTGTTTATCGCAATGGAGCAAAAGATACCGACCTTATTTGTGTGAGTGGAGATTTAGGAGCTGCTTATATGGGTTTACAATTACTAGAACGAGAAAAAGTAGTATTCAAAGATGATAAAGATGTGCAGCCCGATTTTTCCGGAAAAGAATATTTGCTCGAGCGTCAGTTAAAACCGGAAGCTCGTCGAGATATTATTCAGAAGTTGGCAGAACAAAATATCAAACCTACCTCCATGATGGATATTTCAGATGGGCTATCTTCCGAACTATTACATATCTGCTCTCAAAGTAAAGCAGGCTGCAGAGTTTACGAAGAACACATCCCAATTGATTATCAAACTGCTGTGATGGCAGAAGAGTTTAATATGAGTCTTACTACCTGCGCGATGAATGGAGGTGAAGATTACGAACTACTCTTTACCGTCCCCATTGCCGATCATGAGAAAGTATCTCAAATGGAAGGCATTAAACTGATAGGACATATCACCAAGCAAGATCTAGGTTGTGCCTTGATTACCCGCGACGGACAAGAGTTTGAACTTAAAGCTCAAGGTTGGAATCCTTTAAAAGGCAACCAATAAATAAAATATTTCAGCCCATTACCCATTGATAATTAACAATCTATAGGTGATGGACTTAGAATT
>JAVVPX010000138.1:0-2710 GCA_036655555.1 Bacteroidaceae bacterium
AAGACTTTAGTTCTCCTCAGTTACCCTTCAGAGGATAATGTTTTTAGTCAAGCATTAATGGGGGTTGAAGGCAAAGTAACTTTTACTCTATTTAAGAAAATATTATCCCCAATAAATATTGGGTGAACCGTTAAATCCCCAAGAATAACAACTGTCTCCCCGTTGTTTTGTGAACTATCAGAATTTAGTAGTAAAGAAAAAAGCGATTAAAGAATCCTTGAAATTCTTTAATCGCTTCTCTTAGTTGCGGAGGCTCGACTCGAACGAACGACCTTTGGGTTATGAGCCCAACGAGCTACCAACTGCTCCACTCCGCGGTGTTTTGTGAGTACAAAGGTACTGCTTTTGAATTATAAAACAAATAGAATGGGATTTATTTTAGAAATAAATTATTGTTTTATTGCAATAGACTGTTGACTAGTGGATTAATTAAATGAATGTATAATTCATTTAGGAATAAAACATTTCTTTCCTTGCGTAGTTTGAATAAAAGTTTTACTTTTGCTCAAATATATAAGTAATGTGCAATTAAACTTATGACTATATCTAAAACGAAAGTTAAATTAGTGGATGTCGCTCGACAGCTTTTCGCAAAAATGGGAGTAGAGAATACTACAATGAATGATATTGCTCTCTTTTCGGAAAAAGGACGTCGAACACTTTACACTTATTTCAAAAACAAAGATGAAATCTATCTTGCAGTGGTGGAGTCGGAGTTGGAAATGCTTTCCAATAAGATGAAAGAAGTAGCATCGAAAGATATTTCACCCGACGATAAGATATTAGAACTTATTTATACTCGCTTGGATGCCGTCAAAGAAGTCGTTTATCGCAATGGAACATTAAGAGCTAACTTTTTTCGGGATATATGGAAGGTGGAAAAGGTTAGAAAGAAATTCGATGCTAAGGAAATGGCAATATTTAAGGCTGTGCTTGTTGAGGGAAAAGAGAAAAACGTGTTCAATATAGATGATGTGGACATGACTGCTATGATTATCCATTACTCTTTGAAGGGAATAGAAGTACCTTATATACGTGGAAACATAGGCTTTGGACTAGATACCGAAACTCGTAAGAGCTATGTGTCGAACATTGTTTATGGAGCTTTACACAAAATAGATATTAATAAATAAAATAACATTTAATTTAAAATTATCATGGGATTATTAGACGGAAAAACAGCAATTATTACCGGAGCTGCTCGCGGCATTGGTAAGGCTATTGCATTAAAGTATGCTTCGGAAGGAGCTAATATTGCTTTTACTGACTTGGTTATTGATGAAAATGCAGAGAATACACAACGTGAGATAGAAGCTTTCGGCGTGAGAGCAAAAGGTTATGCTTCGAATGCTGCAAACTTTGAAGATACCGCTAAAGTAGTTGCAGAAATAGCAAAAGACTTTGGAAGAGTAGACATACTTGTGAACAATGCAGGTATTACTCGTGATGGTTTGATGATGCGTATGACAGAACAACAATGGGATATGGTCATTAATGTGAACTTGAAATCTGCTTTCAACTTTATTCATGCTATCACTCCGGTGATGATGAAACAAAAGTGCGGAAGCATCATCAATATGGCATCTGTGGTAGGCGTATCGGGCAATGGAGGACAATGCAACTATTCTGCTTCTAAAGCAGGAATGATTGGTTTAGCTAAATCTATAGCCAAAGAGTTAGGTTCGCGTGGTATTCGTGCTAATGCTATTGCCCCGGGATTTATTATTACCGACATGACAGCTGCTCTTTCTGATGAGGTGCGTGAGCAATGGGCTAAACAAATTCCTTTGCGTCGTGGCGGAACTCCCGAAGATGTAGCAAACGTGGCTACTTTCCTTGCTTCCGACCTTTCCTCGTATGTCAGCGGACAAGTAATTCACTGCTGTGGCGGAATGAATATGTAGTTCGGCAATGACAATAGTTTACGAAGATAACCATATTATTGTAGTCAACAAGACAAGCTCTGAGATTACTCAAGGAGATAAGACGGGAGACGTTACGCTTCCGGATATGCTGAAGCAGTATCTGAAAGAAAAGTACAACAAGCCCGGAAATGTTTATTTGGGTGTTGCTCATCGTTTAGATCGTCCGGTGAGTGGATTAGTGGTATTTGCCAAAACAAGCAAAGCCCTCTCTCGTCTCAACGAGATGTTTAGAGATGGTGAAGTAAAGAAGACGTATTGGGCAATAGTTAAGGACTGTCCGGCTCAACAAGAGGCGGAACTCACTCATTATTTAGTTCGCAACGAGAAGCAAAACAAATCGTATGCTAACGATAAAGAGGTGCCTAATTCAAAGAAAGCAATTCTTCATTATAAGCTCATTGCTCATTCCGATAATTATTTCTTGTTGGAAGTGGATTTAAAGACCGGACGTCATCATCAAATTCGTTGTCAGTTAGCTGCGATAGGCTCTCCGATTAAAGGCGATTTAAAGTATGGCTCTCGTCGCTCCAATCCGGATGGAAGTATTAGTCTGCATGCGCGGAGTATTAGTTTTGTCCATCCCGTTTCTAAGGAGAAAATGGAACTTGTAGCTCCTGTCCCCGACGATAATTTGTGGCATAGCTTAGAACAGTAAAAAAAAGAAAAGAGGATGTGCCCGAAAGAGGACATATCCTCTTTAAATATTGAAAAGTTTAGACTTCGTTAGTTCGTTAATATAACATTATAACGGGTCACAAAGATTGACAAAGAATGATTATCATTCA
>JAVVPX010000139.1:0-2642 GCA_036655555.1 Bacteroidaceae bacterium
ATGGAATTGAAATTTCTTATCCCATAAAAACATAGGCATCATAAATCCTTGGTTTAATTGTACCTTATGGAATTGAAATTTTACTATATATTACTTAATAAGTATCTTTTCACCGGTTTAATTGTACCTTATGGAATTGAAATCGTCATGGTCATGTCTCGAGTAGCATAGTGTATTGTCGGTTTAATTGTACCTTATGGAATTGAAATTGGATAATTAGACTTGCCCAAGGCTGTTTGATGGGGTTTAATTGTACCTTATGGAATTGAAATAAATTTCAATACGCAAGAAGCCGTAGACGGGCTTGGGTTTAATTGTACCTTATGGAATTGAAATGATGAGGGGGTTAGTCATCGTGTCGAGCAGGTTTTGGTTTAATTGTACCTTATGGAATTGAAATGTTTTTATACATCATATAGTAGCTAAGGGCACTAGGTTTAATTGTACCTTATGGAATTGAAATCGGTGTAAAACGAAGCTGATACGTAGCTGCCCCCGGTTTAATTGTACCTTATGGAATTGAAATAGACATTCTGCTATGTATTCACGGGATTCTTTATGGTTTAATTGTACCTTATGGAATTGAAATGACACTGCAAAAGCGGTTGTTTTAGGCGCTCTGTGGTTTAATTGTACCTTATGGAATTGAAATTACTACAGTATTATTGTGTAAAGTTTTTCTGTTGGGGTTTAATTGTACCTTATGGAATTGAAATGATGAGAGGGTTAGTCATCGTGTCGAGCAGGTTTTGGTTTAATTGTACCTTATGGAATTGAAATCACTTGTTGGCTAGACGTTGCGCTTCCTTTTCTGCGGTTTAATTGTACCTTATGGAATTGAAATATACACCTCAAAAGACCGATGCTGTGACGTTATCGGTTTAATTGTACCTTATGGAATTGAAATAACGTAGCGCCTTAAGGCGATAAATATACACACTATGGTTTAATTGTACCTTATGGAATTGAAATTGTCGAATGCCCACGTCCAAAATGCGTCATGGTCAGGTTTAATTGTACCTTATGGAATTGAAATGAGCCTGTAGGTGCCGTCTGTCTCGGATGTTACAAGGGTTTAATTGTACCTTATGGAATTGAAATTGCGCTTGATGCTACGAGGTACGCGGTCGAATTTTTGGTTTAATTGTACCTTATGGAATTGAAATCGGGTTTTATCCGCGTATTTTATGACCTTAAAAATGGTTTAATTGTACCTTATGGAATTGAAATTACATAGGCGTAAAAGGCTACGCTGGAGGTAAGTTTGGTTTAATTGTACCTTATGGAATTGAAATGAAGCAGAGCTAACTTTCAAGCTTGTTTTGTCAAAGGGTTTAATTGTACCTTATGGAATTGAAATTTTACTATACCTCCAACATCTAATTTCGATTTTCTGGGTTTAATTGTACCTTATGGAATTGAAATGAGCAATGGGAGCAGTTTAAACTGTATCTTAAGTAGGTTTAATTGTACCTTATGGAATTGAAATATGACCAGTGATGTTATCGACGTGTTGGCGGGGGAGGTTTAATTGTACCTTATGGAATTGAAATACGGGCGCGACGTAGTGGACTTTGACAGGCAGTGTGGGTTTAATTGTACCTTATGGAATTGAAATCGAAGATGGCGCTTCTGGACAGCGCTAAAAAACGGGTTTAATTGTACCTTATGGAATTGAAATATGCACTACGGAGCCAACCACCCCATCTGGAAATTGGTTTAATTGTACCTTATGGAATTGAAATGACGCAAGTGGGACGAGTGACGCGGTTATACAGAGGTTTAATTGTACCTTATGGAATTGAAATTATAGAGGCGTAAAAGGATACGCTGGAGGTAAGTTTGGTTTAATTGTACCTTATGGAATTGAAATTCCCGATTTGGGTGTGTCGTATATGTTTTGCACCTTGGTTTAATTGTACCTTATGGAATTGAAATGTGGTCCGCGTCACAACAAGGCGCACCACATTTGCAGGGTTTAATTGTACCTTATGGAATTGAAATAACGATGAGAGTTTCTCTTTTGATTGCGTTTATCGCAGGTTTAATTGTACCTTATGGAATTGAAATGCTGCTTTATATAGCGGCTATGACCTGCAAGCGCCGGTTTAATTGTACCTTATGGAATTGAAATACACTATTTGGTATATCAACTAAATTTGTTGTGAGGGTTTAATTGTACCTTATGGAATTGAAATGTCCGAAAGTTTTGGGGTGACACGGACTTTGTGGGGGTTTAATTGTACCTTATGGAATTGAAATATCTTAACCGCTGTATTCCCAGCGACCAAAACGTGGTTTAATTGTACCTTATGGAATTGAAATTTGATAAGCGCACATGTATTTGAATGAAACGAAGAAGGTTTAATTGTACCTTATGGAATTGAAATGACGGAGCTGGTTGTTAGCCACCTTAGCTGCACGCTGGGTTTAATTGTACCTTATGGAATTGAAATAGCATACGCGTAGTAACAAAGCACAGTATCGGCTCCGGTTTAATTGTACCTTATGGAATTGAAATAAACTAGGTTGATAGCCGATTCGATTTTCTTTTTATGGTTTAATTGTACCTTATGGAATTGAAATAACATCATTGATGCGCTAGCTACGTAAATGTCAACGGGTTTAATTGTACCTTATTG
>JAVVPX010000140.1:0-2552 GCA_036655555.1 Bacteroidaceae bacterium
ACAACAATAACTGAAAAGGTGAAAGCCTCCTACCTCAACAAATCAGTAAACGATGCGAACAACTACCTTACTTGGAGCTTTAATGCAAACACATGGGGCGGTGCGCCTTATCTTATCTATAAACAGAATCCTGTAAAATAAAGCATATTATGAAGATTACAATCAATAGCATACGCCCTCTTTTCTATGCAGCCTTGCTAAGCATACTCTTTTTAAGCAGTTGCAGCAAAGATTACCTTTCCGACACTTCTTCAAACGCCGGAATGGACATCTCCTTTACCGCTACCCTTGCCACCACGGCCACCGTAGAGGCACAGACAAAAGCGACAACTTCTTCCCTTACCTATACAGGAGATATTACCGTAATCGCTCCCGGATATGCCAATAAGGATGCCAGTTTGCAGAAAGCAATCTATACAGCTAAAGAGGGAAGTTTAACACTGAAAGCCGAGAATAACGCCATCAAGCAAACCGCAAAAGAGATGCAATTTGCCGCATGGACTACTTCCGGCGTAGCACCGGCAACGAACGCAGTAGACTTCTCTACCCCTACGGATTTAGAAAACCTGATAGGTGCACAACTATCGGCAACTTCGATTGATGCAACTGCTCCAGTCGCTCTTCCCTTTAAGCATTTAGTAAGCAAGCTCGCATTAACGGTGATGACGGAAAATATAGAAAAACCGGGAAATAAAACAGAATGTAAAGTCTACTCTATTCTCTTCCCTGCCATCAAAAAGATTGGACTATTTACAACCTCTCTTGAGAAAGGGGCAGAAGTGATTAATGGTAATTCAGGCGATGCACTTAGCGTAAGCTGCACAGCTGCATCAACAACTCCATTGCCCATCTACCTGCCTTCCTTTGGCAACTTTGCAGAGAATGGTACATTCATCTTAACGGTCGAAGGTACTGAATATATCGGAACGCTCAACGATCTAAAAAATGCAGGAACTACGACTTCTATCACCGAATTGAAAGCCGGAGAAAACATCAACCTAACCGTCCTGATCAAACAAGATAACACCGTCCAATTTATGGCTGCCACCATTGCGCCTTGGAATGAAAGTGGAGAGAAAGAACTGAATAACCGTCCCTGCCCCGGCATTTGGAGTGGAGAGGACTTAATCGCTTTCGCTAAAGCCTACAACACGGTAAATACAGATGCCAGTCGCGCGACTGAATTAGCTAAATATACTGATGAGAGTAATACCACCCGCCTCTATACCGACATCACCGTAGGTGCAGGATTTACGCCCATAGGAACATCTGAGCAACCTTTTACCGGTACCTTTGATGGAAACGGATACACGATCTCTAATCTAAAGATTGAAGTAGCAACTGCAGATAACCAAGGCTTGTTTGGCACAATCAAAGAGAAGACTACGTTAAAGGATATACGTCTTCAGAACTGTATTATCAATGGTCATAACAATGTGGGTCTTTTAGTTGGTAAGGCTATCAATAATACCGGTGCTGCTGGTACTACCGACATCACCCTGATAGACAACTGTCGCATCATAGGCGGTATCGCTACAGGACACGATAACATTGGTGGTCTGGTAGGCAACGCAGCAGCAGCAACCGTGCAAATCAGTAATGCTTCCGTTCAAGTAGGAAGTGTTTCCGGTACTACTAATATAGGGGGAATTGCTGGAAGTTGTGCCGGAAGTATCCGGAATAGCTACGCCCTGCTCTCAGTGGGCATGAGCGGACAAAACGTGGGTGGATTGGTAGGGAACTTTACCAGCATATCCCCGGCAACTCTTTCCAACTGTTATGCCTCTCCCAAGTTTATCAACGGGACGAATAATGATACGCATGGGACGTTACTCGGAACAGCACCCAAAGCTAATAACAATATTAGTTTTTTATATTGGGATTTGCTAAGCTTGGACACTGATAAATGTCCGGCTGTTATTGTGGGTGTGGATGCTAGCAAGTATTCTTCTCCCTTTAATATAATCACCGGCAAACTAGTCAATCAGGCGAATAAGTTAGATACGGGCGAGTATCTTTTCGATAAGCTAAATGAAAAAGCTCAATCCACCGATAAGGGCTGGGCTATCGTAGGTGCCTCCCGATTGCCTATCCTAAAGCCCTAATAGAAGGAGCATGTAAATGTGTACACTCTTCATGGTAATCTAATTTGTTTTTTTCTAAATGAGTGTCTTTTTGTAAATAAGGTTGACTCTAAAAAGAATCAACAATGCAAGAAGAAAAGTACATTCAATTGAAAGCTCGGAAAGCACGTGAACAGGAGATTTATCGTCTTTATACGATAGATCACATGAAAGTTCCTGATATAATGAAAGAATTAGGAGTCCCCCGCAGTGCCGTTTACCGCGCATTGACTATCTTTGAGCGTGAAAATCCTCAAGAAGCAGCACTTATGAAACGACAAGGAAAAGATGCCACCCCAGAGGACTACAAGGAGCTCCTCCAGGAAATAGCCAAGCTCAAGCAAGATTTGTCAGTAGAACGTTTACGGGCTGATTTTTACGAAGAGATGGTCGCTTACAGCAAGGAAGTTTACGGCATCGACTTAAAAA
>JAVVPX010000141.1:0-2532 GCA_036655555.1 Bacteroidaceae bacterium
TTTTTATCTTTCATTAATGGATTGGTGTCTCTTGGAGTAGAGATTTCTCCACTAATATCGCTTAGGTAGTGGATGCTATCACGTGTATGCTTCGCAAGTTTCCGGTTTTGAAGGTAGGGGAGAGAAATAATTCTTTGTCTTTCTTCCCTACCTTTACTTTAATATATCGTATATATAGAGTACGACAATAAAGTAAAGTGAATGTGCTTTCTTCGTGTTAGTCGCAAAAATGTGTTACTTTTGCGACCAACACGAATAAATTAGACACTCTCTTCAGATATAGTATTTAAGACGATAATTCCTTTCTCCGTCAGCTTGTATTTTTGTTTAGGGTGACGTGGAGATTCGGGATGCGTCATTGCAATCAGTCCTTTCTCTAATGCTTGATTGATATATTGCTCTTTGAATAAACGTCTGCTCTTTGGTGACAAGTTAATCATCTTTTGAAGTTCAGGAATAGATATTTCTGTGTTTTTTAGGCACATTATCAATACTTTAACTTGGTCTGATAAGTTAGTGACAAGCTGGTGATAAGTTGGTGACAAGTTAGCTTCAACTTGTGCCCTACTTGAATCCTTTGCAGGTCTCTTGAACGTTACAATCACAAATCCACCTTGTGTACTCCATACGGGTTCCTCCACATTCTGACGTTTGCAAGCATCAACGATACGCTCTGCACCTGACCCCCAGTTTTCAAGGAACGTTGTCTTGAAAAGTACATCAGCAATGATAGGGTTGTATGGATAAGAGATATGTGGTTGCTTGATTGTCTCCGGGGTCAGCTGGGGTGGAAGCATACCGGGGTTTTCTATCTCTATACGGTCATCATAGATGGCAATGCCAATGGTAAGATTATATTTTTCGTATTGGCGATGGCAAAGGGCGTTGACAAGCGTTTCGCGCAAAGCTTCTGCCGGAATCTCCAAATGTTCTTCCCTTACAAACCCTACAATTTTTCCACTCAATGACAGGTGTTTGAAGAAGAATGCCATACCTGCATCCAGCAAGTCGAAGAAGTTGCCTTCCGCACGCTGGTTGTCTATAAACTCATTTTTGTTTGTTCCACGAAAACGAGCCATGCGCAATCTGAATTGTGGATATTCGTAGATGTTAGTACTGAAGAGTGTTGCCGCCGCATTATTGGGCGCACCGCCATTCAGCAATTGCAACTTGTCAAGCACTTTCTCGAATGGTTCTGTCATTGCCGATGCCATCATGCGGCCACGTTCTACACCCAAGCGTATTGCGCCACGCACACGCTCCTCGTTCAAGTCACCGATGGCAACCCGATCAACTTTCTGACGTTCCCATGCGTAATATTGAGGTTTATTGGCACGAATGCGCTCTTCAAACATCTCACGTGGCATTAGCTTGGTAGTACTCTCTACTTTGTAATAAGGACGGCTATCGTAAGTGTATGGCTGATGTCCCCATACGAAAGCATCGAAATACATTGCTATGACTTGACATCCCGGACGGTCGGGTACATCCACATATTCCACTTTTACATCTATGGCAGGCTCTATTCTCGTAAGATATTGAGCTATCTCACGTTGTGTGTTGTCCGTTACCTCCTGCCCAAGTATCTTCAGCGAACCTGGTGTAATGCCGATGATGAGCCAGCCACCATCAGTATTCAAAAAGGCACATGCCGTTTGCATACCGTCTTTCAGTTCGCCGGTAGTCTTCTTTAGTTCCAATTGGCGGTGCTCGTCTTTGGATATGAGATGCTTGATATCTTCTATTTTCATAGTTAATCTTTTTTTAATGAATTGTAAACACTCATCCCTTTCACTGTCAGCAGATACTTTTGTCGAGGGTGTTTTGGATTATTGGGATAAAGCATCACTACCCAACCTTCATTCATGGCAGGAGTCAAATAATTCTCCATGAAGTTCTCGCGGTCTTTTAAGCCCATTACCGAAAGCATTTCTTTGATTGATAATTGTTGTTCTGCCAAGGTTTGAACCAAGTTTAGAATAGCCGTCGAACATGCCGGGCGCTTGTCGGGTACTTGTCGGGTACTTGTCGGGGTTGCCTCCTCAATCCACTCTTCCGGAGGATTCACTATCATGAATCTGTTCTTTAGCTCGTTCTGCTCCCCCATCATCAAGTTTTTGAAAAACGAAATTAAGAAGCTCATATCCGGTTCAATACCTTTTCGCACATTCCTATAATTGGCGCGAACCAGTGCATTGCGGAAATACCATGAGTTATCGGCAAACAAATCATTATTCACATCAAAACCAATGCTACGTAGATATTTAATGGTAAAGACTGCCGTAGTACGAGTGTTTCCCTCGCCAAAAGGGTGAATCTGCCAGATGTTTGAAACGAACTTGGCAATATGTGTCACTACCTCGTTCATAGACAAGCCTTTGTATGAGAAACTTTTTTCTTGTTCTATATCATACTCTAAAGCCTTGTGTAGGTCTTCTGCATTGACATACAGGACCGTGTCTTCACGAAGTACCCATTCCTTTTTCGTGATGTCATAGTCACGGATTTTACCAGCAAACTTAAAAATGCCTT
>JAVVPX010000142.1:0-2516 GCA_036655555.1 Bacteroidaceae bacterium
TTATATATTTATTTTTCATTTGAATCTTTTTTTTGTTTAGATACCTAATCTAACTGTAATTGTAAATTGCTGTGGGTTAGGAGTAGAAACACCTCCACTGTTAAAGAACTCAGGATCTTGTCCGTTTAGCTTTTTGTCGGCATATAGTAGAAAAAGATTGGTTGCTTGCAATTTCAGTTGCAAAGATTTAACCATGATTTTGCTCATCCATTGCGAGGGGAAATCATAAGAGAGAGAAATTTCTTTCATTCTGATAAATCCACCATCGGCAATACGCTCTGTAGAATAGTTGTAAGCATTGTAAGCATACTGAAGGTCTTTAATATCTTTTTCTTGTCTGCGACTAGCTATTGCAGGGATGGATGTTGTGTTCTCATCTCCGGGCAGTGTCCAACGATTCTTAAATTCGCGCGGCATAGAAGTTAAATCGGAATAGTTAGATTTAAATGTAGGATCGAGACGAACCTTATTGCCAAAAGAATAAGTTAAGAACACATTTAATCGGAAAGCTTTGTAACTAAAGATATTACCAAAACTTCCGTTGATGGTTGGGTCGGTAGGACCTTCATATTTCAAGAAGTCTAGTTTATCAAACTCTTGGAAATTGATGTCGGTGACTGTTGTTTCGTTGTTTTGGTTGATGAAAGTAGGCATGCCTTCTTTGTTGAGTCCAACAAAAGGAATGGAGAATAGGGCGCGAACAGGATAGCCTTGTTTAGCATATCCTACTCCCGATATTAATTGAATAACATTGGAACGAGCATCTAAGCGAGAAATTTCGGTCTTTGATTTAGAAAAGATGAAGTCGGTAGACCAACTGAAATTTTTTCTAATAATGTTCTTCGTAGACAATGTGATTTCGAAGCCGTGGGATTTCATTCCTGCAACATTTGCTTTCTTGGCAATTGCACCACCTGCCCCTTGTGTATAGCAAAGTCCAATTAAGTCGTAGTTGTTACGTGTATAGTAGTCAGCAGCAATATTTATGCGATTGTTCAAGAAGCCAAAGTCTATGCCGACATTGAATTCATGCTTTTTCTCATAAGTTAATTCGCTATTTTCTATTTGATCGATCTTGAGCCCTGATTCGGAAACACCGGATGTTGGTTTCCAAGGGGTGGTCGCAAGAATGACAGCCTTTGAATTACTAACATCACTAGGTCCTCTGTCGGCAGTCAACGAATAAGAAGTTTTGAACGTTGCATGTGAAAGCGCAGTGCCGAAGGTATTTTTAAACCAATTTTCCTCGTGTGCATTCCAAGCTCCGGCAATATTCCATGTAGGCAACCATCTTGCTTTACGCGACTTACCCAAACGGTTGGAGCCTTCGTAGCGTCCTGTTCCGTTAATAGTATATCGTCCTTTGTAAGAGTAGGTGGCAGATGCAAAGAATGCTACATTTCTATCGTAAGTCCATTGATTGGTATAATAGTTTGAGTTTTCCTCTTTACCTTGCTTAAAAGCTCGGTAGTCGTAAAAAGGGTTTCCTCCATTATCGTATTCATAGCCCCAACCACGGAACCAAGTCTTATTTCTGTCGATAGAACTAGTTTCGGCACCGGCAAAGAAGTTAAACAAATGAGTGTCTTCTATACTCGTGTTGTAAGTCGCTGTTGCGCGGAAATCGGAACTCTTCATTGAGTATATTGTTCTCTCGTAAATACCTCCTGTGGGAAGTATTGTTTCGGGCAATGAGGTAGGGTCATCCGGGTTAGTATATAAGAATGGATTCTTCTCGCGGATAGTAGCATCTTCGGGGAATATTCCTGCCCGGTATGCTTCTGCCTGATTTGAATGGTCTTTGATGTGGTGTTCTTGGGTCGAAGACTGATATTTAATAGCACCCAACACATTTACTTCCAGTCCTTGAATAATTTTCCAATTCAATTCTCCTTGAAATTTTAAATCGGTCACATTCAAATCGATGTAGTTGTTATCCAATTCATCAAAGATGTTGAATGGTGCATAGTTGCGGGTGTAGTTTTCGTAACGGTCAAGCGTACGCGACGTGTTAAGGGCATAGCTATAAGGGTTTATATCAAAGTCACGCTTCACCTCTCCACTCACTACGTCTACCTCTTGGCTTAATGTGCCTGGAGCTTGTTGCTTACGATAGGCAGCACTCGATAAAAGCGATAGACGCAAGTTTTTGCTGATATTATAAGAACCATTGGCATTTGCCGTATAACGTTTTACTTCACTTGCTTTAGTCCATCCGGGGTCATCGAATATAGACAAAGAAGCATAGAATTTGGCTTTCTCTGTACCGGAAGTAATGCTGACAGCATGGTTTTGCGAAAGATTGTTATTGAACAAAGCACCGAACCAATCGGTATTCCTAAATTCTGCTTGACGAAGATAGCCATTCATTGCAGCTGTTGTATTTGCCAATCCGTAAAGTCCGTTAGTCTTGTTATACGTATTTATTAATTGATACATTTTGCCATATACGCCACTATTTGAAGCTCCGGCTATGGCTGCAAATTCCAACCAACCTTTTTCTTCCATTTCTTTAT
>JAVVPX010000143.1:0-2470 GCA_036655555.1 Bacteroidaceae bacterium
AATTTGGTGACTATATCTTACGATGGCTCAACCACCGGCCGTTTATCGGCTTTTGTTAATGCAACTGCTGCTACGGTATCGGGTGCTGATGCTTTACCTACTGCTAGTCTAAATGAGGCTGCCGATCTTACTATTGGCACAGGATTTAATGGATGGATAGACGAAATTCGTATTTGGAAGAAGTCATTGGTACAAGCTGATATTATTCTAAAAACAACTATCTCTCCTTATAATAACAACTATGCGTTTTTGGCTGCTTACTACAAATGCGACCAATTTACAAGTCTCGGATTAGTTGACTATAGCAATTCGAAGTTTCATGGACAGTTTACTCCCAATAATTCGTTAAGACAAAAAGTAACTGACAACGCCGTGTTGCGTTATAATGCCATGACCGGATATATCAGCTTAAATTCCTTGGCTAACGGTTTGTTGTTCGACAGATCGCAGTTGGAAACTTGTAACGACATTGCGCTTCTCTCGGCATTGAAAGTGAACACCAAGACCGGTGAGGCTTTCTTTGAATATCCCGAATATCCGGGAACATTAACAAATGCTGAATTTGCTACAACATTTACTGCACCTAAAACACCGCAAGGAGATTATGTAACGAACGATCCTAAGTTGGCAATAAGCAGAGTTACCAGAGAGGGTATTTTGGACTTTAAAGGCTCAGGTGCTCAGATGAGTATAAAAGATCTTGATTTGAATGGTAAGAAGGTTACTTTTAATACTTGGCTTTATGTGAAGACTTGGACTCCGGGTGCTGCTCTTTTTGAAAAAACAGGTACTGATGGTAGCTCTATATCTTTGAAGATGGGTGATACCGATGGCGAATTTATTTTTACCGTAGTTGGAAATTTTCAAGGATCCAAGAAGACGGAGGTTTATCCTTTTAAAACGAGCTTTGTTAAAGCGGTGAATGCCGGTACTACTGCACCAACGATAGTTACAACTACCACAGGTGAATATCAATATTGGCATTTCTTGAGCTTTGTGTTCGATGGTGCACAGACGAAGAACCCGGCTGCATCTTTAGCTTTCGATGCTTTTGTTCAAGGATGGCCTGCCGGTGGCCCTAACTTTGTGGACGTTGATACAGATAGAATGACGACTGATGGGGTCCCAATGATTAAAAAGAGTAATGTATGGCAAAACAAACTGAAAACATTGCCCACTTTAGATGGCGAGATGCTTGTTGGTAAAGGACTAAATGGTTATATGGACGAAATCTCTTTTTGGGGAATAGACAGAACTAGAGCACAAAGACAAAATTCGGACGCACTAGACAAGGGTCTTGATGTTGGTGCAAAAGGTACTTATTATACTATCCAAAGTTTGAAAGCTTATTATAGAGTGCTGAATGCAACAGATGCGGGTAAAGACTATATGTGTTTCAAAGAATTGCTTCCAAATTTATTAAGATTCTTGGATGGCAACAGAGGCTACAAAGTTAGACTCTCCGTTACGGGAGCAGGTAATAATACTTGGCAATCAATGATTGCAAATGCCGACCTCCGCACAAAAGCAGCAAAGAACTTAGCGGCTGCTATCACCAACAATCCGGCAGGTTATCCATTTGCAGGTCTCGACTTCGACTTTGAGTGGGCGGAAAATTCGGCAACGATGGATAATTATACGCTATTCTTGAAAGAATTGAGAACACACATGGCACAAGGGTCTGCTAATGGCACATTAAGTATAGCAGTGAATGGAACGATGCCTTATAGCTGTCAACTTCCTGCAGAAGGAATTGCACTTGTCGACTTCTTCACTGCCGAAGATTATGGTCCTTTTGCTTCTAAATTTACTTATAACAATTATTTGAGTTCGCAAACTGTATATGCTCAGTATTTACAGAAAGACAAAATGATGTCTTCTATTGGTGTTTATGCGGTGGGTGATAACAGAGATCAAATAAATTCGGAACCTTATCGTAACTTTGCTAATCTAGTGACCGGAGATGATGTGGAAAGATTTCTAAAGCCGAAGACAGAATATTATTATAATTTCTGTAGTGTGAATCAATCTAAAAAACGTGCTCAATATGCCGTAGACAATGATTATTGCGGATTTATGATTTACGACATGGTTTGCGACATACTACCTACCGAACCTAGGAGTCTTGTTCGTGCTGTTGCACAGGCTATGCCTTCTAATCATGAAGCTATAGTTACGGTAGCCAATGAAATTAGCAATCCTACCGGTATTGAAGCTTCAACAACCGACAACAACTCGGAACTGAATATTTATGTTGCCGATGGCAAGATGATTGTAGAGGCTGCCAACGCACAAACTATTTGGGTAAGTTCTATCGATGGCATTACACGTCCGGTTAATGTGACCGAAGGTGTTAACGAAATTGAGTTATCGCAAGGTATCTATATTGTAAACAAACAAAAGGTAGTAGTTCGTTAGTAGAACTCTCTGTCTTAGTATAAAAAGAGCATCCTCTTTACGTGGTTAGAGG
>JAVVPX010000144.1:0-2386 GCA_036655555.1 Bacteroidaceae bacterium
CTGCTCAAGGATTCGTAATTTATTTTTTTGTTTCTTCTACCTCTATCACTAGAAGCAGTTGACGGTACTTAAAATTACCCAAGAATATATTTCAATTCTTGCTCTTGTACTACTTGTATTGTTTATGTAAATCTAGTCAAAGAACGATGTGCTTTGGATGTTTTCTAAAGCGGGTGCAAAGATAAGTACTTTATTTATTACTACCAAATAATTCGGAAGCTTTTTTAAAAGTTTTTCCCCGAAAAACAAGGAAACTTTTCTCGAACCGGGTTGCAAAGATAATACTCTTTTTATATATATACCAACTATTTTAGCGGATTTATTTTTATTAAATAAAATCAGGCAACAACGCTTACAATATATCAAAATGCAAAACCTTGTATCTCTTACAAAGCGGGTGCAAAAGTAATGGTTTTAGAAACCAACTCCTAATTATATTGCCTTTTATTTTTAAATAATTGGAGGTTTTATACTAAATACCTAATTGTCAGAGGTGTTTTATACACATAAAAATAACGAGGAGACAAGAAGATACTTATTGCTACTCCTTATTATATATAGCATTATACAAACCCGGAATGGAAAGGCTGAATAATACTAAAAAAATCAAGATTTAGCTAGATTGTTTTTAGACAAAGATATCTATTTTCCAAATCGTGAGCGATCTATTTCTTTATGTGGCTTTACTTTGTAGTTCCCAAATTTATAAATAAGAGAGAATAAAATTCTTCTTGAATCCGGGATCATGTGCATCACTAAATTTTGCGTTTTATATTGAAGGTTAAGATTTTTGGGAACCCATGAATTAAACATATCATTAGCTCTCAAAGACAACTCTATTTTATCATTATCGGAAGTCCATTTTATCCCTGCATCTACCTTATACATACTACTAATAAGCATTGGTCCTTGGATAGTACGGCTGATATACGAGCCTGACAATTCGGCCTTTATATTTGGCTTCGAAGAAATATTAAATGTATTATCTAAATTTGAATAGAAAGTAAAGTTATCTTTATTAAAACTAATGTCGTGATAATGCTTACTTTTTGTTTTGTCATAATAACCATTTAATGTCAATTTTGAATCCAACCAAGAGCTTACTTTAAAAGGAAGCATTACGTTAATTCCCAATTTACTTGAATAATCAAAGTTTAATGTTTTGTATATGAGAACTAACCTATTAGATGATTGATAGGGAAGCTGACTAAAATTGGCATCCATGTAATTTGCATATAGTGTGAAAATGTATTTATTCTTTATGATATAATTTAATTGAGTCGAATAAAGTCTTGACGGCTTTAAGTTCGTATTACCCTGTATTTCGGTATATCCGCTAAGATAAGAAATTGTATTTTGCATCTCCCAATAACCGGGATAAGCTTTATCTGACGAAACTGATAATTGAAAGACATGATTAGGAAGAGCTTTATAAGTAAGTTCCATCATTGGGAATAAACTCCAATAATCAATCTCTTTATGTTTATAATATTCTCCTATCAAAGAAGCATTTATAGAAAGATTATCTGAAAAACTTTTAGAAAAACCTGCATATAGCTCATAGACATATTCGTTCAATTTGCTGTAATTATTAGCATTTGACCAATCATGGGTACCTAACGAATGATAGACTTGAGAACTTTTGTCCGAAGCAAAGCTGAATTTTGTGCCATAATTTAGATTCCATTTTTTCCCTAATCCATGGTTTTGATTTGCAAAGAATGAGAATCGACGGATATCTTGTTTAGATTGAGCATTAAAAGCATCTTCTTTTTCTGTCCTCTTTTCCTGATAATACTGCGTAGTATGATTTGTATAAGAGGTGAAGTCAACACCCATACTAAGTCCAAAACCAGCCGTATAGCCAAGCGATAGATTATGCATTTGTATAGGTTTATCAGACTTCTTGCTATTCTCTGAATCTGAATATGTTCCTTTCGAAGAGGTAAAAGGATGCGACCATTGTTGAATCTCGGATGTATATGCAAAACTTATTTTGTTTTTAGCATCCAATGTCCAATCATTTCCTAAGCGTATGGTATGAACCGGCATTTTGGTATATCCTCTATCGAATTGCCCTATATCATAGACCTTGCTTTCATATAAATGGTGAGACTGTATATCTTCTCCTGTTAATTCTCTTTGATAGCCAAATGAATACATAAAATCGGTGGTAGATTTAGGTGTATTATATACAAGCGTTGTACCTATCCGATAGTTTGCATAATGTCCTTGATTATACGAAGTATTGATTTGTCCTTGTAGCTTTGGGACGTCAGAAGAACCTCCGGTTTTGAGAACAAGATTAATAACAGCTCCACGCACATGGAATTGTGGTGGCGCACTGTACATTATCTCTGCCTCTTGAATACGTTCTTTTGGCATA
>JAVVPX010000145.1:0-2386 GCA_036655555.1 Bacteroidaceae bacterium
GGGCTTCTAATTTTGCCGCCGGTTCTGAATTTGGTTACAGCTTACTTTGGGTAGTGTCGCTTTCTACTATTATGTTAATCATTTTGCAACACAACGTTGCTCACCTTGGTATTGTTACCGGATTATGTCTCTCGGAAGCAGCTACGCAATATACGCCAAAATGGATATCACGCCCTATTTTAGGTACTGCGGTGCTAGCTTCTATCTCTACTTCTTTGGCAGAGATATTAGGAGGAGCTATTGCTTTAGAAATGCTTTTAGATATTCCCATTATATGGGGCTCTATCTTAGTGACGATGTTTGTATTCGTTATGTTGTTTACCAATTCGTATAAAAAGATAGAACGCTCCATTATTGCTTTTGTATCTGTTATTGGTCTGTCTTTTCTTTACGAACTCTTTCTTGTAGATATTGATTGGCCTGTTGCAGCGCAAGCATGGATTACACCAAGTATTCCTAAAGGTAGTATGTTGATTATCATGAGTGTATTAGGTGCTGTAGTGATGCCCCACAATCTGTTTCTTCATTCCGAAGTTATTCAAAGTCATGAATACAACAAGAAGGACGATAACTCTATTAAGAAAGTATTGAAGTATGAGTTTTATGATACGCTTTTTTCAATGATAGTAGGTTGGGCTATTAATAGTGCTATGATTCTTTTGGCTGCCGCCACCTTTTTCAAAACTCACACAGCAGTAGAAGAATTACAACAAGCAAACTCTCTGCTTGCTCCTTTGTTGGGTAGTAATGCAGCAATCGTGTTTGCGTTAGCTTTACTGATGGCAGGTATTTCTTCCACTATCACTAGCGGAATGGCAGCAGGTTCTATCTTTGCCGGTATTTTTGGTGAATCTTATCATATCAAGGATAGTCACTCACGTGTAGGTGTGCTAATTTCATTAGGCATAGCATTGATTCTTATCTTTTTTATCGACAATCCTTTTCAGGGACTTATTATCTCCCAAATGATATTGAGTATACAACTACCCTTTACCGTATTTCTACAAGTAGGATTGACTTCCTCTTCTAGAGTGATGGGTAAGTATGTGAATAGCAGATGGTCTACCTTCTTACTCTATGGGATAGCCATTATCGTTTCAGTCCTTAACATTATGTTACTCTTCTCTTAAATGATGTTATTAAACAGCTTTTAATGACGAAATCATTTGCAAATACCGATAAAGACCGTATCTTTGCACCGTGTTTTTCATAGTATTAGATTTAAGGTTAACAAAGATTGGTTGCTCGTGATGAGTAGCCTTTTTTTATGCCCTTTTTAGAAAATAACTTTTCGGGTTATGACCTTTTGGGAAGTAATTACTTTTACGATAATTTCTCCTTTATATTCATTTAAAGGGTAGGTTATTAATCCATCTTCCTTATCGAAACTAAAGAGCTGAATGCCATTTATGCCATATCCAATCACATTACCGGCTTGGCTTTTTACAACAAGTTCTGAATCGGATGTATACACATCAATTGAGCAATCTTTATCTATATCAATTTCAGTAGCATTGTTGTTAAAATAGAACTCAACAGGTTGACCGTGTTGGCAAGTTACCGTGATTGTTGTGTTTCCGTTATTTATAGTTGTAGTTACATTATTGTGTGTGTTGGATAGTATCCACTTTCCTTTTAAAGTAATACTTTTGGTGATAGGACGACTTTCTTCTGCGTTAGTGTACGAATAGCTCGATTGATTAAGGTATGGGTCACAAACACTTACTGCTAAACCATTGGATTGTGGCTGTATCATAATCATTAGTTCTCGATCTGAAGCTAATAAATACTTATCGTTAGTAGTAGTTAAGGCTTCGAAGCAAGCATATGCTGTTACGTTTGTACTTATATCATTTACTATATGTGCATTCGCATCTTTTTGTATGACGGTATATCCTTTAGTTCCTGCCATCAAAGAATTAACTTCTTCATTAGACGGTTCTAAACTAATCATATATTCGTAATCTTTACTTTTAGGCGCATTACCATGGTTGAGATAAACAGTAGCATAGTTGCCTTGCGTATTTGTTTTATCTGTATTCTTTTTGGATGCTTGCAATGATTTAACAATCTTAATATCTTGTCCTTGAGGAACATAATAATAATTACCGGTTAAGTCTTTTAAAACTGTATTCCCATTGCTGCCTTCCGTCCTATCTAAAGGGAAGGCGGTGATGGCTTCATTATTTAGATTCAATGCTTCATCCGGTGAAAGTAGAGATTGCTGAAATAAAGTGGTCTCTGTTGGATAAGAGTTATTCCCATTATCTATATTTGTACCTAAACAAATAATTTTGTTGCCTACACAAAATGCAGATTTATGCGCTTGGAAACTACCGGTAAAGTTAGTACGATTAAATTCACTGAGTTTGGTTGCGAACAAACC
>JAVVPX010000146.1:0-2359 GCA_036655555.1 Bacteroidaceae bacterium
TTCGCTTTTCAGAATCTTAGAATTGGAGGTCCATACACAGTAGAGATTTCTTACGTTGGATTTAATCCTGAAAAGATTTCGAATATCTCTCTAGTCTTAGGCGAAGAAAGAATATTGAACGCCACTATGCGTGAAGATGCTTTAGCTTTAGGCGAAGTATTGGTGATAGGAGATAAGAATCCTATTATCTCGGGCAATCGTACGGGAGCTCAAGAGATTATTACTAGAGACAAAATGGATAAATTACCTACTTTGAATCGTTCTTTGACGGACTTTACTAAACTTACTCCAATGAGTAGTGGTGGCAATTTTGCCGGAACCTCTTATCGTTTTAATAATGTAACAGTCGATGGTGCCTCATTTAATAATTCATTTGGCTTAGCTTCTTCGTTGGGAGCTAAAGGTACAGAACCAATATCTTTAGAAGCCATCGAACAAGTTCAAGTGATGATTGCCCCTTATGATGTTCGTAATGGCGCATTTACCGGTGCGGGTATCAATTCTGTAACTAAGTCGGGTACTAATGAATTTACAGGAACAGCTTATTGGTATGTTAAGTCTCCCGGTATGCAAGGATTGAGACAAAAAACAGTAAAAGTTGAAAAAGGAGACTTTAAAAACAATTCATTCGGTATTAGTTTGGGAGGACCTATTATTAAAAATAAGTTATTCTTCTATATCAATGGCGAAATGGATCGTCAAGAAGAAGGAATCAGTTATCGTGCACGAACAGATGCAAATGCAGAAATAGGAAATGGTACTTCAAGTACAGATTTAGCTACCATGAATGATTTAAGTCAATTCTTGCAAACAAACTTAAACTATAATCCGGGTAGTCCTTCTTTGAGAAATACAGAAGTTTATGCCGATCGTATTACTGCACGTGTAGATTGGAATATCAATTCAAAAAACGCATTGAGTTTTAAGTATTTCTATTTAAAATCTTATAATGATAACAATCCAAGTACTTCAGGAGCAATAGGCAATTCCCGTGGTCCTAATGAGAATACAATACCATTCTCAAGTTCTTATTATAAAACGCATAATAACTTTAATATATTTATGGCAGACCTAGTCTCTAATTTAGGAAATGGTTTGTCTAATACGTTGAAAGTAGGTTATTCAGCAATGCGTGATTTCCGTTCAATGGATGGAGGCTACTTTCCACAAGTAGACATTTTAAATGAAGGTGGAGGTTCCATTATGACTACTTTTGGAACGGAAGCCAATTCTTATAATAACAAGTTAAATTCAGACGTTTATCAACTTCAAGATAACTTTGAAATACTAAGAGGTAATCATCAAATAACGATAGGTACTCAAAGCGATTATCGCTCCTTTAAAAATGGTTTTGCACAAGATTATTCCGGCTCTTGGGTTTATAATAGTATGCAAGATTTCAAAGATGATGTAACTAAATATAAAGATTATCTTGCCGGAGGAAGTCAAGGAGTGTATGAGAGTACTGCATCAAAGTATTCTGGTTCTTATTCTATGACTGATGATTTCCCTTTTGCAAAAGTGAATGTCTTATCGTTAGGTTTATATGCTCAAGACAAATGGAAAATTACTCCAAACTTTACATTTACTTATGGTTTGCGCATTGATATGCCTATCTTTTTGACGGACTTAGATGCTAACCCGGCTTTAGAAGGTGTTGAATTCCAAAATGGTATAAAGATAGATGTGTCTAAGTACCCTAAAACAAAACCTTTGTTCTCTCCACGTATTGGATTTAACTGGGATGTTTTTTCAGACAGAAGTTTCCAAGTTCGAGGTGGTACTGGTCTGTTTTCAGGTACACCTCCTTATGTATGGTTGAGTAATCAAGCCGGCAATAATGGTTTGTTATTTGGAAAAACGTATGCATATAAAGGTGGAATGCCATTTGGATTTACGGGTGAGATAGGTATTAAACCGGCTGATATGAAAGCTGCCAAGGGAGATATTGCAATTACAGATCGTGATTTCAAGTATCCTCAATTGTGGAAGACTAATCTTGCTATTGATAAAGAGTTTGGAGATGGTTGGGTAGCAACTATCGAAGTGTTATATAATAAAGATTTGAATGCTATCTATCATTCTAACATTGCTATGCCAAGTGCTGATAGTGAATTTGCTTATCAACTAACTAATCCGGGCGATAATGCAGTATATGATAATAGAACAATTTATGCCAAGAAATTCTTAAATGGTGATAAAGCAAATAATGTGATAATGATGAAGAATACCAACAAAGGTTATTCCATCTATACTACTTTACAATTGCAAAAAGAATTTAGAAGAGGTACAATGAAAGGACTTGCTTTGAATGGTTCTTATACTTTTGGTAAATCAAGAGGAGTAACTGATGGTTCTT
>JAVVPX010000147.1:0-2352 GCA_036655555.1 Bacteroidaceae bacterium
TAAATTCGTCCCCACTTGTTAAAGGTGTTTTAAAAGCCATGTTGAGGCGTGCCACTACTGGGTCAATACCTTGTTCATGTAGTTTCGCAACACTTACGTTGATAGAGGATAAAAACTCATGGCGAGTGTGCTCTAAATAATGTTGATAGTTAGCGTTATTCACTATCCCTTGAAGGTCGCATTCATAGTCGCGTACCTTCATCTTTAGTTCAAAAATATACTTGTTCATTATCTTTTCTTTAACTCCTCCGGGGATATTAATTTATATAGCTTATCTCCCGGTCGTACTTTTTCGGGAACTTTAAAAGACACGTGCTGAGCTTTCTTGGCTTCTTCCACAGGCTTAAGGTCTAAACGCATCTCGTCTAAAGTCAAGAAGACAGCGCCGGTAGTAGGTCCGGTAATCAATAATTTGTCGCCTATCTTCATTTCTGCGGCTTCCACTAAGAATTCAGCTACTCCAATATTGGTAAAATATTTAATGCCTTTGCCCACATATACTTTACGTTCGGTAGCTTCCGAACCATAGTTGCGGCTCCATTCGCCTAATCGTTGTCCTAAATAGTAGCCGTTCCAGAATCCACGGTTGAAAACAGTTTTTAATCGTGCGTCCCATGCTTCCACTTTTTCGTTGGTAAAGCTACCATCAATGCAAGCTTGAATAGCCTGTTTATAACATTCCACCACTGTACGCACATATTCTGGTCCACGAGCTCTTCCTTCTATTTTGAATACTCGAACGCCTGCTTCCATCATTTCATCCATAAAATGAATCGTTTTCAAGTCTTTGGGCGACATGATGTATTGGTTATCTACTTCTAGCTCTATATCACTTTCTTTATCTTTTACTGTATAGGCCCTACGACATATCTGCATACACGCACCGCGGTTCGCCGATTCATTCATCTCATTGAGACTAAGATAACACTTTCCCGATACTGCCATACATAAAGCTCCGTGACAGAACATCTCGATTCTTAACTGTTGTCCGCTTGGTCCACAAATATTATCATCCTGTATCTGTCGATATATTTCGGCTACCTGCATTAAATTCAATTCGCGAGCAAGCACCACCACATCGGCGAATTGCGCATAGAATTTCAATGCTTCAGCATTAGAAATATTTAGTTGAGTAGAGAGATGAACTTCTTGATTCACTTTTCGGGCATACGTCATTACTGCCACATCTGCTGCTATTACTGCCGAGATACCTGCTTCTTTTGCCGCATCCACAATAGTGTGCATAAGCGGAATATCGTTATCGTAAATAATGGTATTGATAGTGAGATAGCTTTTTACACTATTTTCGTCACAGATTTGTGCAATATCTCTCAAATCGTTTATCGTGAAACTATTGGAAGAACGGGCTCTCATATTAAGATTCTCTATACCGAAGTAAATAGAGTCTGCGCCTGCATGGATAGCTGCGGCAAGTGATTCACGTGAACCGACAGGTGCCATTATCTCAAAATCTTTTATCGAATAATTCATTCTTGTTAAATTAGATATACTCGCACAAAGGTAATCACAACAAAGCTAAATAACCACTTCTTTAACAGGAAATATTTATTTAGAATAGAAAAGGTATTTGCTTATTTCAGAAAACCAGCCTTTTTAAGCCAAAGAAAGTTGACTTTAGAGTCAAAGAGATTGTACTTTTCAAAATATTGATTTACTGAGCTATCATAAATTCATCTTCTTCTTGTAAATATCTTCCCTTTCATGCTGTAAAGTTTATATAAACACTTATTTTTGCAAAATGATAAGAATTGCAAGACATAAGATTAGGCATATAATATACAGTGTTTTGGGCTCTATCGCTTTAAGCGTAGGTATGTATTCATGTGCCAATATAGGACGTCCGGATGGTGGGGCTTACGATGAACTACCGCCTAAGTTTGTTAAAAGTATTCCTTTACAAGGAGCTTTGAATAATACGAAGAAGAAGATTGTCATAGAATTTGATGAGTTTATTAAGTTAGAGAAAGCTTCCGAAAAGGTAGTGGTTTCTCCCCCACAAATACAAGCTCCCGAGATTAAACCTAGTGGCAAAAAGGTAACAGTGAGCTTGCAAGATACGCTTAAGCCTAATGCCACTTATACTATCGACTTTTCGGATGCTATAGTAGACAATAACGAAGATAATCCGCTGGGTAACTTCACGTTTTCATTTTCTACCGGAGGAGTGATAGACACAATGGAAGTAGCGGGTGTATTGTTAGATGCTTCTAACCTTGAACCAGTGAAGGGAATGCTAATGGGACTGCATTCTAATCTTTCCGATTCTGCTTTTATAAAGTTGCCATTAGATAGAGTATCGCGTACAGATAGTCGCGGCAAATTCTCTATTCG
>JAVVPX010000148.1:0-2302 GCA_036655555.1 Bacteroidaceae bacterium
AACCCTAACAAGAGGACGTTCTCCTTTAACAGACACTTCTGAAAGTATTTGTTCTTTTTCATCCATCTGTATATTTCCTAGCATTGATGAATTATACTTGTTCTGATAAGTTTTGTATGCCAAATGCTGGACAGTTAGCAGAAAAGGCGACACATCCTCTTTGATTATAAAAACGCCCAATGAATCGGTATAGGTGGAATTTACATATACCGAATCATTTGTTTGTACTACAATTGTAGCGAGTTCAATCGGATTGTTATTCTTATCTGTAACTCTTCCGATAATATTCTGTGCTTGTACATTTGTTATAGCAAAAGCGAGAACAAATATCAATAAAATAAAACTATTTTTCACGTTATCTCTTCGTCAGTACTATTTTTAAGTTCAGTTTAAAGTAATACACTCCGTTTTCTCGTTCCAAATAGCCGTATTTATCTTTTTCTGTAGAACCCTTATCTAATCGAGTGTTTCGGAATAAGTAATCTTCAAAAGTTTCTTTATCCGACTTTTGATAACATAAAATATCACCACTGCCTTCTACCAGCAAATGCCCGGCAATGGCAGAATCTATGCCTGTAAATAACTTTGCCGGACGCATTCCTAAAGCTAGCGTAAGCAAGAATTGCTTTATTTTATACTCGTAGAAATGATGTTTAGTTATTAATTCTTCTCTAATTTTCAATGGGTTTATTTCTTTCATTCGTTCGGTAAGTTCGCTTACCTTAGTAATGCCATCTAAGTGCATAATTTTGAGCATTTCCGCCAGCAAACGGGGAAAATGAAGGTCTATCATTGATAGATTGCAGCGGAAGACTTTGTCTGCAACATCCGAATACCGAAGTATTCCTCCCAATCGTTCTATAAGCAACATTCTATCTGCTACTTCGTTGATTGTTTTAAGTGCATTTACTTTGTCTATCATTGGAGTGGCAAACTTAAGACCCGAAAGCTCATACTTTAAGTTTGCAGAACGTCCGCCATCGAGCAAGGGGAACATACGTCCGATACGTGAACGTACATTGAAACCTATTAAAGGCGCATCGGCATAACCAAATGCTACATAAAAATCTGTGCGATCGTCCGTATTTGCTTCTATGTCGAATATAGCAATTTCATTAAGGAAAGCTTCCAATTCATCAGGACACTCCACACTTTCCTCTGTAGTGCTTTTCATGATAGAGAGTATCATGCGAGCATATTTATCAAACTCTGTCCGTAGAACAATTTTATCCATCTCCTCCCCTACCAGATGAATATTTTCTCCTTCTACTATATAACGACGAAGACCATTATGCTCATTTCTCTGTATAAGAGCGATAGGCAAGCACGAGTTCTCGTTTCTTTTCACTTCAGGTGTACCTGCATATACTACTGCATCGGCTAATAAGCGGAACAGCGAATATAGTTCGCTCCACTCTCTCTTTGTTGATTCAAATGACATTTATAACTCCTCTTCTATTAAGTGAATATCCTTTTGTTAGATGTATATGACATACATTTGTCGCTCCAAAATTACAAAAAATACTCGACAATAAACGGCAAACAGCCTATTAGTTAGCATGACATAGTAAATTAATTACGATGCATTTAGTTAAGCTCACAAAGTATTTTCATTCCATCACAACTTATATAGAACTTAACGTTTAAACTATATAAAGTACACAATCCGCAATTAAAGAAACAAATAGATTATTTATAAAAGTTTGCTTTTCAAAATAATACTGAAGATTTTTAAAATAATATTGTCCGTTTTTAAAATAATACTGAAGACTTTTTAGGGCTTCAATAAGAATTATAAACTATAAATGTTTTCTTGGGAGAAAATAAAATTCATCTGCCATCCGCAACATATCACTGACTAATAATGGGCGGTAACTATTTAATTATATTACAGGTATCAATGCAGGTACCGTTGCTGATAAATATCGAGGGAACTTTATTTCATTCTAAAAGCGCATCAAGTTTTGAAACTCAATGCGCTTTTAATCAATATTGAAAGTGTATATATTGTGGAGCATAACGGACTCGAACCGTTCACCTCAACACTGCCAGTGTTGCGCTCTAGCCAGATGAGCTAATACCCCAACTTTCGAGTGCAAATATATGTTTTTATTCGGAATAACCATTACCTTTGCATTAAAATAATTCAAAAAGAGATATGTTGGTATACAATACGACCTTCCAAATGGAAGAAGATATGGAGCGAAACTTTATTATATGGATAAACGAATGCTATATTCCCGAAGTGCAAAAAGTAGGATTACTAACATCTCCCCGACTATGCCGAATACTAAGTCATCAA
>JAVVPX010000149.1:0-262 GCA_036655555.1 Bacteroidaceae bacterium
TACTTAATTCATATTCAAGAATATATTTAGGTGTGCATTACATAGGAGATATACTATGTGGAGCTGCGGTAGGATGTTTAGTAGGATATTTAGTTTATAGGTTATATACCTTTATTAGGCAAAAGTTTTTTCCTCAAAGCATTTATTCATTTTCTAAAAGATACACAGCTGGAGGCTATTTAGTAGTCGATGTCGGTCTCTTATTTACAGTTATGTATTTAACGGTCTTTTTAATTGCAATAATAGGCATACTAACAAGCCA
>JAVVPX010000149.1:272-2278 GCA_036655555.1 Bacteroidaceae bacterium
AATAGTTTGGATTGTTCTTTTTTTTGTTTAAGTTTATAGCGTTATTATGAAGCACATATTTTATTAACCATAAAATTTACATATCATGAACAGAACAATAACTTTCAATGAACTTAGAAAGATTAAAGATTCATTGCCTTGTGGTAGTATGCATAGAATAGCAGATGAACTTAGTTTGGATGTAGATACCGTTCGCAACTTTTTTGGTGGACATAACTTTAAAGAAGGTAAGAGTGTAGGCATACACCTAGAACCGGGTCCGGATGGCGGATTGGTAATGCTTGATGATACAACAGTACTTGATAAGGCTTTAAAGATACTAGATGAATTAAATCAAGAAGTATTATCTGAAGTAGCACGAGCATGATTATAATAAAATAATAATAGAATAAATAGGGTAAGGAGTTTTGTTTCCGATTAAAGGTAATAAAACTCCTTTTCTTATGTGCTATAATCTCTATTAAACATAATATAAATTATAAAACAATAATAGAGAACTAAAATAATACTGTTCAACTTGATTTAATTGTTCCATTTCTATCAAAATAATACTGTTCATTTTCAAAATAATATTGATGACTTTTAAAATAATACTGATGACTTTAAATAAGTTCGTCTTCGTTTTTTTTAAACATAAAAATAGCCGACTGAATATGCTTCAATCGGCTATTTTTATATAAAATCTATTTCTTATTTATTTCATAAGCTTTTCAATAGCTTCAAACTCTGCGCCAAGATTTAGCTTGTAATAAATAGTATAAAGACCATTCATCCACAAATCTTTTTGATCGGGTTTAAGTTCACGAGCCTTTTCGTAATAAGGTTTTGCACTCTCATAGAATTGCTTTACCTTGGCTTTCTCTGAAGCATACTTAGGATCGTTGAAATCGGTAGATACTTTTTCGGTATATTCAAGCCCTTGTTTGCAATAAATAAGTCCTAAATTAGAATATGCTTCTGCATAATTAGGGTCCACCTCGATTGTCTTTTTATAAAATTCGATTGCATTATCATAATCTTCTTTACTCTGATATAGATAAGCCTTTACATATAAAAAGAAAGAGTTTTTCGGATTTTTGGCAATCATATCATCCGCAAATATCATTGCTTCGTCAAATTTACCTGTATTACTGTAATAATCAACTAAATGACCAAAGAAGAACGTATATTCAGGATACTTCTGAATACCTTCTTTTAAGGTAGCAATCCAATTTACCGTATCTCCCAATGACTTATAAGCTCCGGCTAGAAACTCCATACCGTATTTACCTACTTCTTTGTCATTTTTAGCCATTGGAGCATATTTCAGAACGTTAGCATTGTCTTCGTTCTTAACAGCTGCCAAGGTTGCATAATATGCTATCTGAGACAAAAGTGTATCAGTATTCATCAAATCCTGCTTTGCGAACATTGGACTTTTTGCAACATCTACATACATAGCAAAAAATTTGAACGCTTCTTGGTTGTCGTTTTTGTTGAAATAATGAATACCACCATTGATAAGATTAGGTCGTTCTATGAGCATAGTAGCTGCATTATTCTTCCTGAATTTGAATTTTATTTTCCCTTTTTCATTAGGAATTTGTTCCAATTCATCACACTTGAAGAAGCATCTAAACATCTCATAGGTACTATTGAATGTTTTCGAAGTATCATAAGGTTGTTTAAGATATGCTTTTTCGTTTTCTTTCTCGTTGATTCTTTTTTGAACGATACCTGCCACATTCCAAGTGTTAGCTTGGTTTTTGGTTTCATCATTTGTCAAAGCTTCATTTATCAACTCTTGAGCTGTTTTGAAATCTGGTTTTACGTCTTCGACTAAGGCTTTAGCTTCTTTTACGCTCTTTGTTTGAGCAAAAGAAAGACATGCAACCATTAGCAAAACCATTGAAAATAATACTCTTTTCATGATTGTCTTTAATTTGATATTAATATTTGGTTTTTCTCTCTTTACTTACTCTTCTGATTCCTCATCCTTATTATCCATTGCTTCATCAATATCTACC
>JAVVPX010000150.1:0-2270 GCA_036655555.1 Bacteroidaceae bacterium
TTAAAAGTGAGCGTCCTAAGCCTCAGAAGTTTTCCTTCTATTTTTCAGCTCCTGCCGATACACTTCCTACAATCAGAGGTTTTAACTTTGATGCCAAAGATGCATTCTTGATAGAGAAAAGCCTCAAGAACGATACTATTCATTATTGGATTAAAGACTCACTGCTATATAAGACTGATACACTCAATATGGAGGTCGATTATTTGTATACCGATACATTAGGAATGCTCGTACCTAAGACCGATACGCTATTGTTGGCATCTAAAATGATAAAAGCTCCGATAAAAGCGAAAAAGAAGAAAAAGAGTGAAGAGCCGGAACCGACTGTCTTTCTAAAGGCGACGGTAGACGCACCTTCTTTGATGGATTTATATAGGAATGTTTCGTTAGAATTTGAAGAACCAATTGCTTATTTCGATAGTTCAGCTATTCATTTGGAAATAAAGGTAGATACGCTTTGGGAAGAAACTCCTTTCTTATTTCGAAAGGATAGTACTAAACTCCGACGATATGAGTTGCTAGCGGAATGGAAACCGGAGACGGAATATCGTTTTACGGTAGATTCTACTGCTTTTCACGGATGGTATGGATTAGTTTCGGATAAGATAAGTCAGCAAATGAAAGTGCGCTCACTAAATGATTATAGCGCATTATTTATGAAAGTGGCGGGCGCGGATTCGAGTTATATGGTGGAACTGATGGATTCACAAGATAAAGTGATTCGTAGAGAACAGGTTATAGATGGAGAAGCAGACTTTTTCTATCTTAACCCCGGTAAGTATTATGTACGATTGTTTATAGATACCAATCGCAACGGTGTATGGGATACCGGACTTTACAGCCAAAAGCGCCAACCGGAATCCGTCTATTATTATCCGCAAGTTATGGAACTGAAAGCAATGTGGGAAGTGGCACAAGACTGGGATTTGCAGGCCGTACCCGCTGATAAACAAAAACCGGAGGAACTAAAAAAACAAAAACCTGATGAAGTAAAAAAGAAAAAACATGATAGAGACCGACAGAACTATTAAGAAATGGGGAAAACGGACTATCTGTCTGTTAATAGGAATTATAAGTTTCTATCCTTCAATGGTAAATGCACAATGTGCAGCTCATAATACAGCTTTTAAATCTGGCGAACACGTAATGTACGACCTGTTTTTTAATTGGAAGTTTGTTTGGCTTAAAGCAGGAATGGCTAGTATGACTACCTTTGCGATGCCTTATCAATCGAAGCCGGCTTTCCGTACTAATTTATTAGCGGTGGGTAGTAAACGGGTAGATCTCTTTTTTAAGATGCGTGATACGCTTACTAGCATTATTAGTGACCGTCTTGAACCTATTTATTTTCGCAAAGGAGCGGAAGAAAGTAAACGCTTTACTATTGATGAAGCATGGTTTTCTTACAAAGATGGAGTAAGTTATGTTAATCAGCGACGTACTCATCGGGATGGTTCTATTATTGAAAATAAACAATCCGATAGTCGCTGTATATACGATATGTTAAGTATTCTCGCTCAAGCACGTTCTTTCAATTCTGAAGATTACGAAGAAGGACAACGTATTACCTTTCCTATGGCAGAGGGTAAACGTATAGTAGATCAAACACTTATTTATCGTGGAAAAAAGAATTTTAAGGCAGAGAATGATACTACGTATCGTTGTTTAGTCTTTTCATTAGTGGAGATGAAAAACAATAAAGAAAAAGAAGTTATCACATTCTATATCACCGACGATTGGAACCATCTTCCTGTTCGCCTGGATATGTATTTGAATATAGGATCTGCTAAAGCTTTTTTACGGAGCGTACGAGGCAATCGACATCCACTTAGTTCTATTGTCCCATAAATAAAAAATACGCCTCCATCGCTAAAAAAGAGATGAAGGCGTAGACTTTATTGTTTTACTTCAAACCAAATGCGGCTTTCAGTTTGTCTACATAGTCAAGCTTTTCCCATGTAAAGAGTTCTACTTCTATTGTTTTATCATCTAAATAGCGCGAATGGAAATGCTTGGTAACCACTTCGGGAGTACGTCCCATGTGACCATAGGCTGCAGTCTCGGAATAGATAGGATTACGGAGTTTCAAACGTTCTTCAATAGCTTTGGGGCGTAAGTCGAATATCTCATCAATCTTTTTAGCTATTTCGCCATCACTCATCTTCACGTTGCTACGTCCATAAGTATCTACGTAAATATTGATTGGGCGAGCCACACCAATAGCATAAGATACTTGAACTAATATTTCGTCGGCTACGCCGGCAGCTACT
>JAVVPX010000151.1:0-2239 GCA_036655555.1 Bacteroidaceae bacterium
CCCATTGTTTGAACCTTCATTGTTTGAACATAAGGATAATATTGACTCGTCTTTTGATTTCCCAACGTTCCGTAGGAGGCTCTTATTTTCAGATTAGAAATAACCTTTCGGATTGGTTCAAAAAAGTTTTCTTCACTAGCTCTCCAGCCTACCGAAACAGAAGGAAAATAGCCGGCACGATCTTTCCTCGGAAATCGAGAAGTAGCATCTCTGCGAATATTAAATTCAGCTAGATATTTACCCTTATAATCATATCCTAAGCGTCCAAAGAAGCATATTCCGACTGTCCGGCATTTTTTTCACCACCAAGTCCTACATTTGTGTTATCTCCCAAGTTAAAATCATTTAAGATGTCAGATTGTATATTCAATTTAAACGCATACAATCTTTTACGATAAAAACTTTCGTAATTAAGACCTAACAATGCCCTTATGTTATGATGCTTAAAAAAAACATTTTCATAAGAAAGAAATGCATCAGCAACGTGCAAACACTCAATATCACTCGTTTGACGTAACTTATTTTTCATCAGAGCATTTTCTGATATTTCTATTTTACCGGGAGTTTGAGAAAATGTACTCGTATTGCTTCTTTGCACTTGATCCAAAGTATAATAACGAAAACTGTAATTTGCATTCAACGTTAAGCCTTTATACAATTTAAAAACAAGGCCTGCCGTGGTTAAAAAGGTCTTTTGCTTATCGTTTGTAAAACTACCTCCTTCACGAATCATGGTATGAACTCCTCCAGTAGGTTGACCCATAATTACCTGAGAACTAAAAACATTGGTTCCATCTGGGTTAACGGGCACTAAGAAGGGAAATGCGTCAAAGGTGCAGTCCGGAAGATTATCCCCCATGCTCATTCCCGGAGCATAATAATTTCTTGCATTCAGAGAGGTAGTTAAATTAAATTCCATCCAAGGAGTCACTTGCGATTTAATGCGAGAACGTATGTTACCGGATTTGTATCTATCAGGATGATCGCCCCTATAAATTCCTTTTTGCGTATAATAATTTCCACTGACATTGTAATTAAGTTTCTCGTTACCACCCGATAAAGATAAATTATGTTCCCAAGTAGGTCGAGTAGAATCAATCAAATAATTATACCAATCGAAATTCGCATAATACATATACCTCCCATTCTTTTCCACCACCCAAGGTCTATCCGGATTTTCCGTAGTATCGTACCTACGAGCTTTTAATTCCTCCATGTCCTCAGAGCTATAAAAAGTATGTTTTGATCCATTGTAAGATCTCATAAATTCGTCTACCATAACGGCAGCATCATAGCCCGTAGTTAAAAAATTAGAATTTGTAGTTTGTCTTGAGAAACTATACCTTCCATTATACGTAACTTTTATTTTCCCATTTACGGCCGATTTTGTAGTTACCAAAACAACACCGAAGGCTGCACGTGCTCCATATATTGCAGCAGAAGAAGCATCTTTCAACACGGAAATAGACTCAACATCACGTGGATTAATATTGTCTAAGGAACCTTCCACTCCATCAATCAATACTAAAGGAGAGTCGTTTCCATTAATAGAACCGGCTCCACGAATATTGAGTTGAGTGGCTTCACCCGGTTTTCCTGAACCAAACGATATATTCATATTAGGAATTGCTCCTTGTAAAGCTTGCCCCAAGTTAGCAACCGGTCGGTCCTCCAACTTCTCACCACTAACATATCCGATAGCACCTGTCAAGTTTGCTTTTTTCTGAGTGCCATATCCTACTACCACTACCTCATCGAGCATCTTTTGATTCTCGCACATTACCACATTTATATTCTTCTTATTTCGTATCTTGACTTCTTGTGTCTCATATCCAATATAAGAAAATACTAAAGTGGAGTTAGATGGCGCATTAATGGAATAATTTCCATCTATATCGGAAATAGTACCATTCATTCCTTTCACAACGATATTTACACCAATCAAAGGTTCTCCCGCATTATCTCTTACTTTCCCGATAATGGAGGTCTTTTGGTCTGATTGATTAACTGACTGTTGTTTTGAGATAACGATATGATTATCTTTTATCTCAAAATTTAGATTTTGCCCTTTAAGGATAGAGTTTAGTACTTTCTCCAATGGCTCTTCTTTTGCGTTAACAGAAACACGTTGATTCAAATTAACATCGTTCACGTTAAAGAAGAAGGATATCTTAGCCTGCTTCTTAACAGCTTCAATTGCTTCTCTAACCGTCACATCAGTGAGATTTAAAGATATGTT
>JAVVPX010000152.1:0-2228 GCA_036655555.1 Bacteroidaceae bacterium
TTTGATACCCGAAACAGTTGTTCAAAATATTCTTCGGATGGCTTTACATCCCAGCTTTTTACTTTATCAGCAGTTTGATTAAAGATTCTATCCTTTAATTTTCCTCTTCCATGGTATCGCTCCTTTTTTAATCTTTGAGCGACACTATCATATTTATATCCGCCCATACTTTTGGTTAGATGAGATCCCATCGACATGAGATCAGCATTTAATCAATACGGCGGATCAACAATCGCCAAGTCTATGGATTTATCCGCTAGGCTTCGCATGAATTCAATGCAATCTATATTATATATCTCACTAGTAGGCACGATATAATTGTGATTTATTAGTATTTATAAACATTATTTTTTTCATAAAATTCACATTTTTGATAATTTAATAATTTAAGGAAATTGCTCTTTCTGCAACGGCACATAATAAATTCACCATAGAACCCTTTGTTTTGAAAATCATATGCGTATTTGCAACTAATACAAGTAATTTTTTTAATTTTATAAATTTACCCCATGCCTCTCATGTTATTATATTTTTTCAAACCAAAAATAAAGCTCTAATCCAAATAAATGGATGCCAATCCTAGTAGAAATAAACGAGTAACGTGACTTAGAAATTCCGAAGAAAATAACATCTCCCGTCCAACCATGTTTACACCACCTAAAGTTAAGATAAATATTAGTTAATTTCATAGTTAATTAAATTTACCGGTTCGTATATCTTCTATTCTAGTGGGAACGTAAGTAACTTTTATTTTTCCACAGTTTTTACATTTGGATATAATATTCTTTCCCTCAATCTCTCCCTTATAATTCTTCACATCCTCAATTTTATAGATATATCTGCTATGGAGACCTATAAAACATCTAAACCATTGCCATTTTAAACACATAAACTTTATCAAGACTACGATAATATTTATATACACTGGTCGTAGTCCATTTAACCCCAGTGCTACGTAAAATATTCATTGAATTAAGATGCTCGGATACACTCTCCCATGTAGACCCACTATCCCTTAGTTCACATATCTTATCGTATAATAATCTGCATTCATTCGAGCCCATTATATTACTCACCCTTTTTTCCTTGCGAACCTGTCTAGCTTTTTCTAAACCAGCCGAGGTGGGATTCCCAAGTTTTGTACGATATACTCCTGTCTTAGATATCCATCCCCCAGACCTTTTCTTAGCATCTAGTGCAGCTTTCGTTCTACTGGAAATTAATTCTCTCTCCATTTGAGATACACCGGATAACATACTAAGTTCCATTTGGGCAAGAGCATCCATGTTGGCAGAATCGTAAATCCTATTCCTATCACATAAAATTATGATTCCTTTTTTCTTAAATATTACCTCTCGTAAAATATCCGTAAAGTCAAATATGCTTCGTGATAAACGAGACTGTTCCGATACTAAAATAGTATCACCGCTTTTCATTTCGTCAATGAGACCTAGAAGATTCCTGTCAGTATAGGCTTTAGTCCCGGAAGTCTCTTCGTCAGATATAAATTTATCAACTTCCATTCCTACTTGATCGCAATACTGTCTTATTTTCTCTACTTGCTGCTCATTAGTTTGCTTATCAGTAGAGTATCTTAAATATCCGTAAATCATATTATATCTCTCCTATTCGGCTAGCTATGTCCTCCAGTTCAGATATAATATCCTCCAGATCGGATACATTCTCTTCAAACTTCTCTCCCATTTCAGCACTTTGAAGTCCCTCGGGTAGATTATCAAAAGATTCTTGCTCTGTATCTTTAATACATTCTAAGTCAGTCTGAATACTACTTAGAGAATCGGCTATTTTAGCCAATTGTTTGCGTGTTTTTTTGTTCATGATTACTTCTGTTTTTCAAAAATTAGCGATATAAATTCGGCAAATGCTCCGATAATAAAGATTACTGTAATTATAATATTTCCCATAATAATTTTATTTTATTCTATATTGCTTTTTGCTGCGAGCTGTACGGCCTCGGATGGATTTTTAATATATTTAATTGTTCTACCATTTTGTTTAACTGCTTCTAATTGTACAACTTTGCTTGGATTTTTAATAAAACTAATTGCCCAACCGTCTTCTTCCACCGCTGTAAACTGTACAACTTCGGAGGGATTATCAATACATCTAATTGCATAAGCATCTTGTTTAACTGCTGCTAGTTGTTCTTGTTCTGTTTTCATGATATTTGTTTTAATAATAATACAAAGGTAAATATTTTTTTCTTA
>JAVVPX010000153.1:0-263 GCA_036655555.1 Bacteroidaceae bacterium
AATATTTAAAGTTCATAATTGATATGTTTTAGTATTAAAAAGAAAGCGGCGATAAATACTACTATACCGTCGCTTTCGTAATTTGGCTATATTATTTCAATAAATTTACTCCCTATTTTTTTAGAATTGGCATGTGGCTACTATTGCCTGAAGTATAGACCACTAAAATATAGTATCCGGTAGCTAGAGAAGATAAATCTAATTGTTCGCCAGATGTTACGGTACTTTGTAGGATTAAAGTGCCGGCTTGAGTATATATTTCA
>JAVVPX010000153.1:298-2152 GCA_036655555.1 Bacteroidaceae bacterium
CTTGCTTTGTTCATAAGCTCCCATATCTATAATATTATTTACGATACGAGCATTTCCTGCGAGGTCGTTGATTATGCCTTCTGCCAAAGAGTTATCTCCCTTGTCGATACATGGCGAGATTGCCTTTAGTGAATAATCAGATTCTGCATTTACGAAGTTAGGACCTTCGGCATGTGCATTGTCTTCATTCAAATAAATAGGATTCAACATTTCTTCAGGAACTGCGTTGCTTATATCTCCACCTGTAAGTTGTCCTTGAATAGCACAGTTCTTAAAAGAGCCCTTATTAGCTACATCTACACGAACTTGATAAGGTATTTGAATAAAACTTCCATCTTTATCTTTAATCATTTTTGTGTTACCCCAAACAATCGAATTATAGATTTTGCAATTAGCATTAATACGCAAACCGCCCCAATTATTAGTTTCACCGGTTGCGCTTTTACCACCTATATTTTTAGCTACCGTAGAATTAATTAATTCTCCACCATTAGATAAGGTAACAGCAGCGGAAGCAACAGTGGTCACGTTATTACAAACCAAACAATTAATTATTTTCGCACCATTGTTAGCAAAAATAGCTCCACACTTTTGATAGGTATTATCCTTCACTATACAATTACGGATATGACGAAAAGCCTCCAAATGAATATTACCACTAATACCGGTTTGGGCAGCATTACTAGCAATTACATTTGTACCGGCAAATACAAATCCATCAATATAAGTAGGAGTTTCAGGAGAACCGGCATTGGCTTTTAACAATGAATATTCACCTCCTTTTATAACTGATTTCTTAGTGAGGTCTCTTTGGTTCAAATTTGTTTCTGTTCCGGTAAAGCCTCCGTACATATTTACTGTAGTAGGAAGTACTAAACGAGCATTGGTTTGATACTCACCCACACCTACCCATAAATCCTGTCCACATCCATCAGAGAGGGAAGCTATAGCTTGATTAATATCTCCAAAGGCAGCATTCCAAGAAGTTCCATCACCATTAGCACCCGATTTTACATACACGATTTTACCTTTTACCACAACAGCTTTCGAACCTTCGCATGCTCCCATATCCACCACATTATCTACTATGCGATTGTTGCCTAAAACATCTTTTTCTAAACCTGCGACATATTCGTTATTTCCGGCATTTAAGCATGGAGATGCCGTACCTAGCATATAATCACCCATAGCAACATCTGCAAACAATGGACCTGCTACATTATCATTAATAGCATTCAGCTCTTTACAGTTGGTAAAAACGGGTTGGGTCGCAAAGCCATTAGGTGTTTCAATAGCAGAGTTTACAAATTCAGCAGTTGCGGCATCCATATATCCTTGTTTAGGAGCATTTCCCCAAACAATAGAATTATATACTTTAGAACTACCTGATACGCGAAGTCCGCCATTAGCTCCCGAATTGTTTACTACTGTGCAATTTATAGCTTTAGAAGTTCCGGCTAATGCAATAGCAGCACTATTTCCCGGTGTTTCATTCTTGTAGATTAAGCAATTTGAGATAGTGGCATTTTCAACACCACAAGCAGAATTTTTAAAGAATATATTTCCTGTAAATATACAATTAGAAATATTTCGATTGTTAAATACATAAATATTTCCATAAGTGTTTGCTGGCAAAGTAGGACAATTAGCACCGGTAAATATAAATCCGTCAATTACAGTCGCTTTAGCCGCATCTTTTTCCGCAACTGCATCTAAAGTGCCGTATGCTCCTCCAACAATAGTAGACTTTTTAGACTGGTTTCTTTCGCAAAGGTTTTGCTCCGTTCCGGCAAATCCTCCATACATATTGACCGTTGTACTTAAGGATATTTTTCCGGATAATTGATAACTACC
>JAVVPX010000154.1:0-2123 GCA_036655555.1 Bacteroidaceae bacterium
AATTCCCATTTTATGGCAATTATGAAGTTTGGACGTACTAACTATTTGGATAGAGATAAGATAGGTACCGGACTTGAAGAGATAGATGATGATAGTAAGATGGACTTGAGTATGCAGGTGAGATATAAGTTTTAGTAGCTAATTAGCGTCCAAGTACCAATTAAACTTTATCTTTGTCGACAGAATCAATTAACTAAAGAAACTATGTCAACAGTTATTTTCCCTTCTCCTATCTTTGGACCCATCCATAGTCGTCGTTTGGGCGTTTCTTTAGGTATTAACTTACTTCCCGAAGATGGAAAGGTTTGTTCTTTCGATTGCGTCTATTGTGAATGCGGATTTAATGCCGATCGTAGAGCAAAAAAACCTTTACCCACACGCCAAGAAGTGCGAGAAGCATTAGAAGCTCGCCTGCAAGCAATGCAGGCTGAGGGTTCTGCTCCCGATGTGTTTACTTTTGCCGGTAATGGCGAACCGACTGCTCATCCTCAATTCTCGGAAATAATAGACGATACGCTAGCTCTTCGCAATAAATATTTTCCTACGGCAAAGGTGAGTGTACTTAGTAACTCTACATTTATCCACCATCCAAAGGTATTTGAAGCACTCAATAAGGTGGATAATAATATATTGAAATTAGATACGGTAGATGAAGCATACATAAGGTTAGTAGATAGACCTGCCGCCCATTATGATGTGAAAGAAACAATAGAGCACTTGAAAGCTTTCAAAGGGAATTTGATTATCCAAACGATGTTTATGAAAGGCCTTTATCAAGGCAAAAGCGTAGATAACACCACCGACTGCTACGTAATTCCGTGGATAGAAGCAGTGAAATCAATCGCTCCGCGTCAAGTAATGATATATACGATTGACCGCGAAACGCCTGACCACGAACTTTGTAAAGCTACTCACGAAGAATTAGACCGGATAGTGGAGATGCTAATAAAAGAAGGAATTTCGGCAAATGCTTCTTATTGACCCTTTTATTTAACCACTTCTTTTGCCCTCTCTATCGCTTCGTTGATATTGCTTTGGATGTTGTCCTTACCAATAAGCTCATAAAAACCTGATTTTTGTAACACTTCGTGTACCGTAGGGTTTACTCCCGAAAGAATGATTTGAATGTTTTCTTTGCGAGACATTCGGCAAAGATTGCTTAGGTTGTGGATGCCGGTAGAATCAATGAACGGTACTTTGCGCATTCTAATGATTCTTACTTTGGGCCTATCGTCTAATAATACCATTTGTTCTTCAAACTTATTAGCTATTCCAAAGAAGTACGGACCTTCAATCTCGTATATTTCCACTCCTTCGGGCACAATAGGTCTTTCTTCATTAGCGTATAATTCGTTACCGCATCCTACTTCTTCGGTTATCACGGAGATGTTGGTCGTTTCCGCCACTCGACGCATAAACAACAAACAAGCAATCACTAAACCTACTTCAATAGCAATGGTGAGGTCGAAGATAACCGTTAAGAAGAAAGTAATAAACAACACTACAATGTCCGATTTTGGGTTCTTCATCAGTGCTCTAACTGTGCGCCATTCGCTCATATTATAAGCAACAATTACTAATACACCTGCCAAGCAAGCCATTGGTATATATTGAGCTAAAGGCATTAAGAACAAGAGAATGAGTAACAATACGAATGCGTGAATGATACCTGCTACAGGAGTTTTACCTCCGTTGTTGATGTTCGTCATTGTTCGTGCAATAGCTCCCGTTGCAGGAATACCTCCAAAGAGGGGAGCAACGAGGTTGGCTATTCCCTGCGCCATTAATTCTTGATTGGAGTTGTGTTTATCTCCCGTGACACCATCGGCAACAGTAGCCGAGAGCAATGATTCGATAGCCCCCAACACGGCAATAGTCAGTGCGGCAGGAAGCAATCCTTTCACAACTTCCCAATTCATATCGGGCACAGCTACTTTAGGTAACGAAGCATTAATAGTAAAGCGATCGCCAATAGTTTCCACAGAACTAATGCCGGCATAAGTCTTCATGAGATATACCGCTATTGTCATCACGATGATGGCAATAAGTGAACCGGGTATTTTTTTTGAAAAGCGGGGAGTTAAGGCAATGATGGCAATACTTGTTATTCCTACGACTGCCGA
>JAVVPX010000155.1:0-2087 GCA_036655555.1 Bacteroidaceae bacterium
GACAGAGGATTTTTTACATTTGTGGTAGGAACTTCTACAAGCCAATACGCTCCTTTTCCATCTACCCACCAAGTGTCACAAGCAAAAGCACCACTTTCAACAAATCCTTTATAATCGGTTCCGTCATAATCGTCAGTAGCACGAATAGTACCTGCTTCTCCGCCATCTTTAAATACACATTTACTATGCGATAGCGTACCAATACCGGTTTCCGAAGTCAATGCTTTATTGCCCGTTTCAGGAGCGGCAAATTTAGACCATTCGGCAAGAACTGTTGAGAAACCATTTTCGCGCTCAGCTTTCAAAGCTACGTCCTCGCGACTCAATTGACGAATAGAATACCGTCCTTGATCGCCACCATAATGGCAAAGGTCTTCGTGTACAAGAATACCCGAAATCGTTCCCGATCCCTTTGGTAAAGCAGCACGTTGATAGAGTACTCCCGTCTTATTATCACTAGCTCCATTATATACCTTACCTGCGTTGCTCAACATATACATAAAGTTGCCATCCACATCTCTAATACCTATCGGATAAGTATTCTGCTTCAAATAGGTTTCGAAATATCCGTTGTTCTGATTACTAAAGTTTCCGAATGGAACAGCAATCTCTACCGATTTTAGTTTTACGTATGTAAACATATCCCTATCCGTCAACTCCGAAATAGCTTTTTCGTGTGGAGCCACTGCAACAGGCGCATCTTCTTTAAACAACAAGTTTTCTATTTTGATATTAGTCAGCGTAATACAATCCGGATTTTCTCCACGAATAACTTTCGTTTTATACAAAGAGACATGAACCACATCACCCAAGTTATAATTATTATATTTTGCCTCTTGAATTTTCAGTCTAAAAGCTTGCTTCCCATCCTCACTCTGCAAATACACCGTGTTGCCAACAACATCAGGAGGAGCTAGATTACGATTATTCTTATCACTCACGACTATACCACGAATGTATTCTTTTTTGCGTAAAGCAATCTCTGTTCCTGCCGGCTTAGAAGCCGCATATTCCCTCACTTTGTCGAAACTAACCGGTACATCCGTAATCTCTCCACTAGGCGGTAATTGAATAACCGTCACTGTATCGGTTGTATTTTTTCCAATGCGATCCGTGTAATCTAAACTAATCTTAACTGATCTTTGAACATTGGATTTGTTTTCCGATAAGTTCATAGAGAGTGCTTTTCCATCGTAAGCTAAATCCGTCATCCATTTTTCCGTTTCGCCTTCTTCAAATTTAACAGCAGTAGTAATCTGTTTGAAATCCACATTACTTTCTATAGTAATACGATTCTTTGCAGCTCTAGCCAATGCGTAACTTTCTTCATCAGGAATAAAGATTCTTGGTATACGCCCTTTCTGCAAAATAGTTAATACTCGCTCTTTACCATCGGAGTTTACAATAATTTTAGCAACACGAACCGGATTCAAATCTTGAATCTCGCCGTTCATTACTATATTCGTTTGGTAATTTAACATAAACTCTCCTTTTCCATTACCCGAATGGCTATCCATCGTCAACCAACTACTAGCTTCCGGACTTTCATCACTAAATCTAGCATTCCATTTTTCATCGGCAAATACACGAATACGAGTTATACCTTCCGTTTCCGGTAATATGATAGAATCATTGTTCAATGCTAGGCTTTCATCAAATTCCGGTGTATCATAACAACCTACAGACGATATGCTGAATAAGAATAGCACCATGCCAATAAGCATGTATTCCCTTATATGATTTATTTTTTTTGTTTTCATAATTCTGTTACTCTTTATTTATTGTATGCGTCGTTCGTTAATACACCACCGGATCTTACAACTTCCGTATCCGGTATCGGATAATAGATATGATAAGGTTTTAAATTTCTCTTGGCCCCCGGCGATTCCTTACAAAGAGTTTCTTGTAAAGCACTGTAAAAGACTCCCCAACGTACTAAATCCCACTTCCGCTGATATTCTCCGGTCAACTCACGCGCACGTTCGTCCATGATTTCTTGAAAAATAGAAGCTTTATCAGTACTCTCAAAGAAGTTCACATATTTAGCACGCGTTCTAACCTCTTTCAGGCAAGCCAAAGCAGTAGTA
>JAVVPX010000156.1:0-2084 GCA_036655555.1 Bacteroidaceae bacterium
TTAGAATTTAATTTCCACAAATATAATCTTTAAAAACGAATAACAAAGATAGAACAAAGAAAAGTTTATAGATTTAAGCTGTTTTATTTTTCATTTATAACTCTAACTAAAGTGAGATGCTCATAAATTAAATAAATAAGGTCTATTAATTAATAAACATACTCGTTTCGTTTTCTAAGTAGCTGAATATAGACAAATCATTTATATCATTGTCAGCACATAAAGGTAGATGACTGCAGCCGGTATTGCCATAAGTGCACTATCAAAGCGATCGAGCATACCTCCATGTCCGGGTAGAATATTGCCGGAGTCTTTGATACCTAATTGTCTTTTGAATAGAGATTCAGTTAAATCGCCCCAAGTACCAAATACTACTACTGTTACAGCTAAACCAATCCATTGAAAAAGAGGTATAAAAGTGAAGAACTGAGCAAGTACTAAAGCTGCTACAATAGCAACTATACCTCCACCGACAGAACCTTCCCAAGACTTTTTGGGTGAGATGCGTTCAAACAAACGATGTTTACCTATGAGTGAACCGATGCAATAGGCTCCGGTATCGTTCATCCAAATAAAGATGAAGACCGAAAGGGGGAGGATAGGGTTAAATTCTACTAGATTAGTTTCTTCATTGGCTTGGAAAGCTAATACATTGAGCACAGCAAAAGGTAAAGCTACATAAAGTTGACTCAACATAGAATATGCCCAATTGTTGATTGGGTTTTGTTTCTTTAGGTAGAGTTCGCTAATCATCAAATAGAGAATCAGAAACAGGTAAGGAATAAATATTTTAGAGTCTGAGAAGTCGAGACAATAGCCTAGGAAAGCAAAAAAAAGATAAACTCCTCCCACCACATTAATCAATCGATTAACACTGACGCCTTCTATTCCATTAGCTAATTGACAAAATTCACGAACGGTTAGGGCGGTAATACAGCCAAAAAGGACTGCAAAGGATAGGGGACTATAAAGAATGCCTCCTACGAGTAAAGCTACGAATATTAATCCTGTTATAGATCTTTGGATAAAATTACTTTTCACTTTTTACAATTGTTTTAGTTTCGAGGGAATCTACGAATCCTTCTTAATCTTGTTCTTTTTTTTGTTCTGTTGCTGTTTGTTTAGTTTCTTCTACAGCTATATTTTCTTTTTCAGCTTCTACAGTTATGGCCTCTTTTTTCGCCTTTTCTGCTTCTTCAGCTTCTTTTTTCTTTTTAGATTCTTCCGAAGCAGCCATTATCTCTTCCGAACGAGATGTCCAAATGCGTTTGCCAAAGATTTCTTCTACGTCTTCTGCAAAGATAACTTCTCTTTCCATTAGTAGCTCAGACAACAGATTATGTCCGTCTTTTTGTTCCGATAAAATAGTTTTTGCACGCATATATTGCTCGTTAATCATCTTTTTGACTTCTTCGTCAATCAGTTCGGCAGTCTTTTCACTATAAGGTCTGTTGAAAGAATATTCCTCATTATTATAGTAGCAAAGATTAGGAAGTTTATCGCTCATGCCTGCAAAAGCAATCATTCCGTAAGCTTGTTTAGTTACTCGTTCTAGATCGTTCATTGCTCCGGTAGAAATACGTCCGACAAAGAGTTCTTCCGCTGCTCGTCCTCCAAGAGTGGCACACATTTGGTCTAGCATTTGTTCTTTGGTTGTTATTTGTCTTTCCTCCGGTAAATACCATGCTGCTCCTAGTGCTTGACCACGAGGTACAATCGTTACCTTTATTAATGGATTAGCATGTTCTAACATCCATGAAAGAGTTGCGTGTCCGGCTTCGTGCAAAGCAATAGTGTGCTTTTCTTCATTTGTCATAATCTTGCTTTTCTTCTCCAAGCCTCCGATAATTCGGTCTACCGCATCTAAGAAATCTTGCTTTTCTACCGCTTTTTTACCATGACGAGCTGCGATAAGGGCGGCTTCGTTGCATACATTAGCAATGTCTGCTCCCGAAAATCCGGGAGTTTGCCTAGCTAATAAATCGATATCTAAGCTGTCGTCTATCTTTATAGGACGGAGATGAACTCCAAATACTTCTTTACGTTCATTTAAGTCGGGCAAATCTACATGTATCTGACGATCG
>JAVVPX010000157.1:0-2041 GCA_036655555.1 Bacteroidaceae bacterium
GATATGCTTTTATCCGGATTCCAAAAGCAAGCTCAAATATTGCACTTTCATTTACCCTTCTGGAAAAGAATATTCGATATTATATTTTCGAGTATCGCACTTATCTTCTTATCTCCCATCTTGTTATTAGTAGCGGCACTTATCAGAATCGAAAGCAAAGGACCCATAATTTATAAATCTAAACGAGTGGGTACAAACTATCATGTTTTCGATTTTCTGAAATTTCGCTCCATGTATACGGGCTCTGATAAACGACTGAAAGAATTAAAGACATTAAATCAGTATCAGGGAGAAAATACCTCGGTTGAAAATATTACAGATAACAAGGTAATATCTACCAATGATGAAAATCAGTTCTTTGGAGATGATGACGGAGTTATGTTAGTTTCAGATGATTTTGTTATACCCGAAAAAGATTATATCAACCAGAGAAGTGATGAAAAAAAGAATGCTTTTGTGAAATTAGAAAACGACCCACGCATCACTAAAATAGGACGATTTATTCGTAAATATAGTATAGATGAGCTTCCTCAATTAATAAATATACTAAAAGGAGATATGTCTATTGTAGGTAATCGTCCCTTGCCTCTCTACGAAGCAGAGAAGTTGACTAGCGATGAGTATATAGATCGTTTTATGGCTCCTGCCGGACTCACCGGACTATGGCAAGTAGAGAAACGAGGAGATTCCGGAAAAATGTCAGCAGAAGAAAGAAAGCAATTAGATATAGTGTATTCTAAAAGCTTCTCTTTTCTGATGGATATAAAAATTATATTAAGGACAATAACAACTTTTATTCAAAAAGAAAATGTGTAGATACATTAACCATACAAAACTATTATCCATATACCCGATTTTACTTCTATTTATCTACTCAATAGGAGTAAAAGCTCAAGGAGATGTTTCCATTACCGAAATGACTTCGGAAAATTATGCTAACTTGAAATTGCCACCATTGAATGTTCTTTACGCAAATGCCGAAAAAGTTCCCATGATAGAAATTTTTGAAAAGAAAAGACAACTAGAAGAACGGCTGTTAAAAAAAGAAAAGAAGGCTTGGTTAAATTTTGTTTCTATAAGAGGAGGATATACTTATGGGAAGACTGATAATTACGGCTCAACAACTGATATAACTACTCCCTTATTTTATCAATATACCGGAATGTCGCAACACTATTATAATGTGGGAGGTAATATTACTATTCCATTAGAAACATTATTTGACCTCAAGGGAAAAACAAAAAGACAAAAATTGGCAATAGAAATAGCAGAGATGAATCGATTGCAAGCATTAGACAACCTAAAACAAGACATAACCAGAACATACATCCAAATATTAGCGGATTTAGCCGTATTGAAGGTTGCGGCAGAATATTCAACTTTATCCACAGGAGAATATAAAATTACAGAAGAAAAATTCAACACAAGAAAAGCTACTATCGACAACTTAACAATTTCGAAACAAAAGGAGTTGGGAGCTATAACATCTTATGAACAAATTAAGGCACAAGTAAATATAGGATTACTTAACCTCGAAATATTAAGTAATACACCTATCATATCAAAATAAGAAAAACGGTTATGGAATATCTACGTTATATATTAAAGTTTTTTTATCATATCCGTTGGTGGATAATTACTTTACCACTAATTGCGGCTCTTATTGCCATCTTTGCGACTCGTCATTTACCTGCCACGTACGATGTAAAGGCTACAATATATACCGGAATTATATCCGGCTATAATATAGAATCTAATATAGGAGTCTCCATTTCACAACCTAGCAATGGGATGGATAATCTATTAAATATTATTACATCCGAAAGCACACTAAAAAAAGTTGCTATTCGTCTTTATACTAAGTGTATGATACATGGAAGCGCTGAACAAGACAACAATTATATGCAAGCTGCTTCTTTTCGTCAATGGATGGGAACTCCGGCAGAAGTTCAATCTTTGATTGATAAAAATGACGAAGAAAAGACAGTAAAAGCCCTTTTAGCTTATGAGCGTCCCAATAAGAATAATTTTATATATGGCA
>JAVVPX010000158.1:0-2031 GCA_036655555.1 Bacteroidaceae bacterium
CCGGTTTTTTGGTGGCAGCAGCCAGTGCCTTTGAATACCAGCAAAGAGCATAGGCTATTGACGAGCGGCAACCAAATGCGTATCTAAAAAGAGAAGGGGCCAATGTGCTTATCACACATCAGTGTTCCAAGTGTAAGCGATGTGTTTGGGGAAGACTGGGAAATAGTATTATGATAGTAGCAGGTAACGTAGTGGATATTCTCTTCCGAGATGTGAAAGTATTTGGGATTAAAGAAATATACCGGGACTTGAAGCGTATCCCGGATGGTGATGTAAAGACAGAGCGAATCACCATCAAAGTAAAGAAGCCATCTACCGAAACATATTGGAAGAAATGCTTTGCAGAGGTGAATCTTTGTGTCCCTTACAAGAATGGAATAACCGATACCGTGAGATTAACCGAGCTTGAAAGAAAGGCTTCTAAACTTCTTGAATCTGTTGGCTCTTTTGATGGTACGACTTATCGTTACTCCGTTGAGACAAACCAAGAAGATGACAGTAGTTTAAAATGTGATTATGTGAATTGTAGAATATTATTTGAAGTATTAAACGTAAAATTATAAAATTATGATTAGCGCAGTAGGAATTAAAAAATTATTGTACGCTGAACCGAGTGCAATAACAGTGGATTTGACAGGTATTTTGTTAAAGCCGATTATCACAGCGGCGACGGAAGTGGCAAATGTACACGGTGAGACTTGGCAGATTGAAGAATCAGAGGCAAGCAAAACAGCGTATAAAAACCAATTAACAGGAAAGACGTATCGTGAAAGTATCGAGATGGGTGACGTAAAAATGAATTTCACCATCGGCGCTTACGACTACAAGACTAAGGCTGACCTTATGGGAGGGGCAGTTATCCAAGATGCTGCAAAAAAAGATGTTGGATGGAAGCGTGCAGAAGGGAAGATCAATGTCAACAAGGCATTGTTCGCCTTGACAGAAGACGATATTTGGGTAGTGTTCCCGAAGGCATCCATTACTGCCCGTGAGGCAAACACCGATAAAGCCATTGGGTTAGCCGTAACAGGCTCTCAATTGGAATCAGGCATTACAGGTGTTAGTTCAGAATATTGGATTAACGCATCTGAAGTGAAATAAGATTAGTTTTCTTCATTAAAAAAGGGTGAGCGTAATTGCCCGCCCTTTTTAATTTAAAATAAAATGAACGAAGCGGCAAAGATAGTTTCAGATTCCATTATAGGAAGTGATTTTAGAGTAGTTGTAGTGAACGAAAAGGCTTATGTGATTAATCCTCCCACAATACATAAGATAGCCGGAGCAGCGAGTTATCTGTCTAACATAGGAGACATGGGAACATTGGGAGAAGTACTTTCATCAATGAAAGACACTCCAAACGTTTCTCATGCCCTCTCTTGGTTTATCAATGGGAATGATGAACTGTTCGAGGAGTTATCAAAAGGGACGTTTGACGAGAACGTAGAAGCCTTATCAGTTGCGTATTCCTTAGTCTCAGTTGAAAATTTTACGAAGCTGTCAGCTTTAGCGAAGAGCGTAGCAAATCTGACAGCAAATCAGAAGTAGCAGGGAATGACTGCCTGCTTGGACAAATAGCATCGTTCATAGAAAATCTGCATTTGTCTTATCGTGAAGTAGTCTATGAGATTCCTTACAGGAACTTAGTTATCATGCAAAAGGATAAGCTACATATTGTTTCGGGTGAGTTAGTAAAGAAGAGTTCGGGAAAAGAAATGGCAGAAAGAAGGAGAAAATAGATGGCGCGGAGCAATTAACTCCGGCTTATTTTGATTCCATTTCCATTATTGCGCTTTTTATAGCATTAACGTACTCCAAATGGATGCTTCTTGATATTAGATGAATATAAATATGCCTGTCTGCTTTTATTTCAATGGGCGTATTTATCATATTGGTAATTCCATTCGATGATATATACTTTTCCAACATTTTTGAAAATAAATGACTCCTGAATTTTTGAGGGGTTAACCCTTTATCCCTTCTTAAAATATCGTGTATATCGTCACAATAGAAATACAATATTAAGTTTTCATT
>JAVVPX010000159.1:0-1953 GCA_036655555.1 Bacteroidaceae bacterium
ACTGAATATCGGAACCAATATAGAAATCCTCTTGATAGTCTCCCTTCACCTCGTAGGTAAACGCTATTCTATCGCTAGGGAAATCTTCAATCGTTGGGTCATTCTCTACACAACTCTGCAATGCCATCAATAGCAAAGCAATAGGGAATATGTTTTTAAATAGTTTCATAGCTTTATTATTATTTCAATGTAACAATCTTGTCATCGGTAATACCAACAATACCTTCTTTAGAGAAAACTTCGAAACGTACTGCCAATTCATAACTTTTAGAATATTTCACTTGATAAGTTTGTTTAGGCGAATCGTATATTAAATCTTCAAACTTAATCTTATCAAAGTTCTCTTTCATCAATCCTACCTTTTCGGGCTTAATAGTCCAAATTGTGTCCAGACTATTTGCATCTATGGTATAGTCGGTACAAGCACGAAATTCCTTAGAATCCATTTGTTTTGTTTGCACCATCATCTTTCTTAAATCAGCCGCTTTCAACTTAGGATAAAGATTCGTGCGGAAGTTCTCAATAAACATCTTTGGGAAAAGCATATCAAACTTCTCTTGATCAAACTTCTGCACCTCTTTCCATTCCGTCAAACGCAACGTTCTGCTAGTAGGGAACTTGTCTGTCAGCACGTAAGCACTACGATCTTTATCCCAATTATTTTCTTGATGAGCATAAGCAATAGACTTCATCATTTGTCGGGAAAGAATAGTTGTATCCGTGCCTACCGAATAAGTAAATGTAGTAACCAAAGGACAAGTGACCTTCATTGTTCTTTTTTCGGTAGTACTATACCATACTTCTATTCTATCGACCGGTGCATCTTTCATATAATATTGAGCAGTGAAAGCTACACTATCGCCTGCTTTAGCTTCGGAAGAAGGAAATTCCCAAAACACGTTGGGTGCAACACGTCCTATCGCAGCCAATTCATCGAATTGGTCATGGACTGAGCAGGAAGCTAAACTGCAAACAGCCAAAACGCCTAATGCTATTTTTATATTCTTATTCATTTTATTATTAGTTATATAAGGTTATACATTAATTGTGAGAACCATTGTTTACTGCCCAAATCATTGGTTTCTTCAACCATTGAAAATTCTTATAAGCACCCAAACGTTTCAACTCTGCCACATTATACTTTTCTTCTGTTTCCGGGTCATAATTGAGACGTTGTACCCAATCTTCTTTACCATCCATCCAATAAGCTTCGTATAAATTATAAGGACGACGCAAATTTTTGTAAATACTCACGCCATCATAGGTGATTCCGTTAGTATCATTGCTATAACAATAGCGACGCATATCGTTCCACAATTCCGGTTGATAGAGCATAGCAACATACTTTTGACGCATCAAATGTCCAATATTAAATCCATTAACCGGCAAGTATTTTTCATTCAAAGATGCGTTTTCAAAGTATCTCTTTTCCCACTTATTAAAAAATCGTAGGGCAGTTGATTGACTATCATAGAGTTTCTTCGATTCGTCATCTCCACTGGGATTGCCTGTGATCACCGGTCTCATTCTATCCATGTTTTTACGAACAGCTTCTTCCGTAAGTTGATGAGCACCTGCTTTATCTCCACTCCAATAAGTAGCTTCTGCCTTAATAAACAATAGTTCTTCGGTCAACATCAACGAAACATATCCATCTACTTTTGTATAAGGGTTACCGTTTTTAGTAAGATCGTTATAAAGGTCGGGATAATGAGATTCTTTGTAAGACACATCCATACCTATATTATTTTTTAGGTAACGATATAATAGTACGGGAGACTCTTTAGGTCCAACACGAGCTGTAAGGTAAGATTCCATGCGGGGGTCGTCTGCACTTGCCAACATAGTACTTCCCATTCTTTCTTTCCCACCAAACATTGTTTTATACAGATATTCCGAAGGAATAGCTTTCTCCAATTCGTTTTTGCGACTTTCCCAACCACCGATTGAAGG
>JAVVPX010000160.1:0-1951 GCA_036655555.1 Bacteroidaceae bacterium
TAGATATAAAGGTATTATTAATATGGATTCCTTTGGCAATTACTTCCTTAATAGGATTTAATATGAAAAGTAAAAAATTTAAAGTATATGTAATAATCAATGCAATAATTTTTACATTGATTACTGTGTAACTAGAATATCAATGTAAAAATGAGAAAATACAATAGGAGCGTAGATAATATAAATAAAGGGAGAATATAAAAAAATGATATTCTCCCTTTTATAGTGTGCCCGGCATGGGCAACAACTTGACGGTGAAAGTCCGTTGTGGGCTTGGTAGTGGGAACCACTAGCTAATGGCAAGGGTGTCCATCGTGAGGTGGAATCTGAAGGAAGCCGAAGGCAAAGTCTTGGTCTGAGGGACACGAACTACATATAAGGCTTACTAAAGTCGGACGAGTTTGCTAAACAAAACAAAGTCCAACACTATCCAAAACTTTAGGAGTAAATGTAGCAGATATATGAGATGAAGGTTGTTGTTCTTACCCGGGGAGGTCTGATAGATACATTACCAATAAGATGAATTTCTAAAGTAATAAACTGCATAGTGATATGTAACTGAACTATCAGAAGTCAGCAGAAGTCATAGTAACTCCGCTAATCGCGATAGCGGATGAAGGACTGAACTTTAAGGAGGTTTTGAAGTTTGAAGGTTTCGCAGAATAATCAAAGATTGCAGAAAACTAAATATTTAGGCTCTAGTGCTAAAAATAGAGTGGAACTTAAAGATAAGCAAAGAGTGCATAGAGAATTTTCGGCAACATCAAATGGAGAAACCGGTGAATTACAATATGGCTCATTAGAGAGAATATTATCAAGAGGAAATCTATTTATAGCAATGGATAGAGTACGCTCTAATAAAGGTAGCCACGGAGTTGATGGAATGACAGTTTATGAACTTAAACAATTTCTACAAATGAATTGGATACAAATTAGAGAAGATATATTTAATGATGAGTATAGACCAATGCCGGTGAGAAGGGTTGAAATTCCAAAACCAAATGGAGGAACTAGATTGCTAGGTATTCCAACAGTTTTGGATAGATTTATTCAACAGGCAATTGCTCAAGAACTAAATAATATATATGATGAAAAGTTCTCAGAAAGTAGCTTTGGATTCCGACCTCGTAGAGGGGCGAAAGGTGCAATAAAACAAGCAGAAAGCTACATTGATGAAGGTTTTAGATGGGTTGTAGATATAGATTTAGAGAAATTCTTTGATAAAGTTAATCATGATATTTTAATGTATAAATTATCAAGAGATATTAAAGATAAGAAAGTTTTAAAATTAATAAGGAGATACCTACAATCCGGAATAATGATAAATGGAATTGTAGTTGCAAATGACGAAGGAACTCCACAAGGTGGACCGCTAAGTCCATTATTATCTAATATTATGCTGGATGAACTAGATAAAGAATTAGAAAAAAGAGGACATAGATTTTGTCGCTACGCGGACGATTGTGCGCCAAGAAGGCGCACCTATGCAACATATAATGTTGCATAATGTGTAGCTATGCTATACAAAAGATGATGGTTGGTCCATCGAAATCGCTGTGAAGGCGGAGGTTTCAAACCACCTTAAGCTGCTGTAGTCAAAAGCTATGGTAGTGAGCGTTAAGGAAAAGGCAGAGCAAGACTCTGTCAGGTATATACTATGGAGATGAACACAAGTGAACTATTGATAAAGTGTCGAAAGCGTAGGAACGTCATCAAAACCAAGGGGGAGTCGTTAACTTGGGATAAGTTTAGAGGAAACCTGTTTACTGTCTAAACGGTGGCCGGCATGAAGATAGCATGAACATAGTGTAGGCTTTTGTATGGAACTTGGGAACCTACGACCTTGATGATAAGGAAGAAATTCAAGTGGAAATCCCACGAGAATGAGAGTACCGATGCAAGGTATAGGGGCGGAACAACTCGTAGTAGTGATGAAGCTTTTGTAATAAGA
>JAVVPX010000161.1:0-1937 GCA_036655555.1 Bacteroidaceae bacterium
AAACAAATTGTCAACATGGACTAAAGCTCCTTATATCCATTGTAGCAAATATACGTTATCGGAGGCAGAATCTACAAATATAAGTGTTTATAGTCATAGCCCAATTAAAGAAGTAGTAATTATTAATCCTAAAGGAGGAGCAGATCGGATTTCTTTTAAAAAGCAAACAAACGATTTATATCGGTCAACTTATGTTCCTTCTTCAGAGAATGGGCTGTATCTAATAAAAATAATGGCTGCCAATGGAAAAACGGCAGAAGCAAGTATTTATGTGCGTAAACCTTGGTCGTGGTATATGAAGAATGCGCGCGATTTTGTAACTAAGAATCCTCCATTGTTCTCTAATGGCTGTGAAGCATTCTATGGATACTATACTAGTTTTTTAGCCGCTCGTCATTTTCCGGATAAGGTTAAAGATTCTTTTATCGAAGAACGTTTTAATCGTACTCTTCCCTTCTTTATAGATACCATCACTTGGATTCCTAAGGCTAATGCTGCGCCGGATAGGGTTCAAAATTTCTCGGCATTAACCGGCATGTTGGTCGATTTATGGGAGGCTACGGGGAATATCTCTTATCTTGAAAAAGCATCTAAAGTAGGTGACTATATTTGCTCGGAGAAGGTACAAACTTCTGATGGCGCTTATCGTTCTAAAGGAATACATTATACAGCTGTTATCTATCCGGCTAAATCTATGCTCGAACTAGTAGTTGCCGAAAAGACTTTAGCTGACCATCCAAAGTGGAAAGAACGTTACGAACGTCATCTTAATTCGGCAGAAAGGGCTATCAAAGATTTGCTCTTACGCTTAGATGATATACAGACGGAGGGCGATTTAACTCTCGAAGATGGACTGGTTACGTGTAGCGCACTGCAACTTGCTTTGCAGGGACTTCAAGAAGAGAATGAGAATAAAAGACATCTTTATACTGCGGCAGCTCAATATATGATGGACAAACATCAGTGTTTGGAACAATTGTTGATTCCCGATTGTAGAATGAATGGTGCAACACTTCGGTATTGGGAAGCTTTAGATGTTTATTTTGTTCCTAATCAAGTGATGAATTCTCCGCACGGATGGACTGCATGGAAAATTTATGCTAATTATTATCTCTATCTTTTGACGGGTGAAGTACGTTATCTTTCTGATTTTATGAATACGCTTGGATCTTGTGCTCAAATAATGGAGTTGAATGGGAATTTGAGATGGGGCTTCATTCCCGATCCTTACATTGCGGGAAAGGTATGCGTGGAAATGAAAGAAAAGAAACATCATTGGCAACCCATGGACTCTATTGTTGGAGAGCAGTATTTAGATATGATTAGTCCGTGGTTGCGACCGGATGATGAAAATTCGGTTTGTGCGTTTAAAGAGCGTGGAGGCGCAGGAGATAATACTGTTCAAGAAATATTTAAGGCTATGGAAGAATGTGCTTTGACTGCTGCTTATGTGGTGATAGACGAGAAAGGACAATTTCAAACTTGGAATTGCATAGCCAAATATCAACGAGGGAAACTTTGTGTTTATCCTAACGAAACTATTGTTTCTGGGGTTCATATAAATGCTTTCAAAGAAATATCTTTAGAAGTAGTTTTGCCACAGCAAACTCTCGAAATTTCTTGTTTTAAGGGGATGAAATGGTTTGGCAATGCTCCCTCATTAATAAAATAAACAGATAATTATGCAAACTACACATTGTCGCTTCTGTATATTCGTTTTGTTGTTTGTTTTTATAACCAGTGCATATTCGCAAGATAAGTTGCCTTTAATTCCTTATCCAAATGAGGTGTTAATGGGAAATGGGAAATTTCAACTCTCAGCACGTACAGGTATTATCTGCCAATCAAGCAAGGCAAATCTTTCTTTTTTGAAAGACTATTTAGAAGAAGACTTTTGTTTGAATTTACAGGAACGGAAAGGAATTAATAACATTTTG
>JAVVPX010000162.1:0-534 GCA_036655555.1 Bacteroidaceae bacterium
GTCACAGGAAAGATATTCCTCTAATAAAGCCAAACGATCGACATCAGTTAAATTTTTTATAGTACGCATAAATTATTAGTTTTTAAACTGTCAACTTATTTAGTACACTACACTATTCAATATGAATGATGTTAGTTTAATGTAAACGTAGTTTTGCCTTTTATACTAGTGGATGATGTTCCAATGATTGCTTCAAAATCTCCCGGTTCGGCTATCCAATTGTGCTTTGCAGGGTCGAAGAAACTTAGTGCAGTTCTGTCTATAGTGATAGATACATTTTGCTGTTCGCCTGGCTCAAGATATACTTTACAGAAACCTTTTAATTCTTTTATTGGACGGGGAAGCGATGATTTAGAGTCACGAACATATAATTGAACGATTTCTGCTCCTGCATGTTTACCGGTATTTCGAACATTAACTGTAAAGGTGATTTTATCATTAGAATTCATTCTTTTTTTGTCGGCTGTAACTTTGCCGTATTCAAATGTAGTATAGCTCAATCCATGACCAAAACTAAACAGTGGTTTAATAACT
>JAVVPX010000162.1:544-1913 GCA_036655555.1 Bacteroidaceae bacterium
CGTTGATAGTGTCCTTTTTGTTGGTAGATTGAGCAAGTTCGGTTTTATTTCCCGGATATTCACCAAGCTTGCTGACTCCTAAATCGCTTAACTTCTCGGGGAAAGTAAAAGGAAGTTTGCCCGAAGGGTTGGTATCTCCCATCAAAATGGAAGCAATTGCTGTACCTGATTGTGAACCTAAGAACCAACCTTGCAAGATGGCAGGAACTTCTTTTACCCACGGCATAGCCACGGCATTGCCTGATATGTTTACTACAATTAGGTTTTTGTTTGCTTTAGCCAATGAATAGATGAGCTTATCTTGATTGTAGGGTAGGCTGAGGTCTTTTCGGTCGTAACTTTCGCTGTCTTGGTATTTGCTTTTGTTGAGTCCTCCAAAGAAAACAACATAATCTGCCGTACGTGCTGCTTCCACAGCTTCTGCGATTAATTCTGCTTCGGTACGTTTGTCGGTTAAGTTCTGTCCGGTTTTTACTCCATTGTAGTCTCCATCTGTATTGCCAACATAGCCGCGGGCATAAACTACTTCAGCTTGGTCACCAACTCTCTTTTTAATGCCATCGAGAGGTAGCACCTCGTGTTTCACTTTCAACGATGAACTTCCTCCACCCACAGTCATCATTTTGATGGCATTCTCTCCAATTATAGCAATGCGTTTAGTCTTTTTTAAATTGATAGGTAAGAGGTTATTTTTGTTTTGCAATAGCACAATGCCTTCTTCTGCTATCGTGCGTGCCACATTGTTGTGCTCATCCGATGTTAAGGACCCTAGGGGGCGTTGACGGTTCATCGTTGTACGAAATGACAGACGGAGAATATTACTAACCTTTTCGTCGAGTTCCTTTGTGCCTTCTTTACCCGAACGGATGAGCTTTAGGTAAGGCATCGCTAGGTAATAGTTGTCGTATGCGTTGTTTGTACCGGTCGACAGCCCGTTAGTTCCGGTCCCATACTCCATATCTAATCCATTGTGAATAGCTTGAAGCGTGTTGTGCGTACCTCCCCAATCCGAAATTACTACTCCATCGTAGCCCCATTCTTTTCGAAGTATATCTTTCAATAGATATTGGTTGTGGCAGTTGTGCTGACCTTTGTAGAGATTGTACGAACCCATGATTGCCCAAGCATTACCTTCTTTCACTGCAGCTTTGAAAGCGGGTAGATAAATTTCGTATAGGGCACGGTCGTCTACGATTACGTTCGTGGTGTTACGTTTAAACTCTTGATTATTCAATGCAAAATGTTTGACGCAAGCAGCCACTCCGTTTTTTTGTACGCCTTTAATATAAGGAACTACCATTTGAGAAGCGAGATAAGGGTCTTCACCCATATACTCAAAGTTACGTCCATTGAGTGGAGTACGATTGAT
>JAVVPX010000163.1:0-1908 GCA_036655555.1 Bacteroidaceae bacterium
TTCGGTTGTTACAGCTTCAGTGTCGGTAGATAGTTGTATGTCGTTGGAATCGTAGAACATAATGAGATTATCCAATCCTAAATAACCGGCTAATCTACCTACTCCTTGCGATATTTCCTCTTGTACTCCTCCATCCGAAATAAATGTATAGATAGTCTGACTCATTACTTCACCAAACCGTGCTTTCAAGAACTTTGCTGCGATGGCTGCACCTGTTGCATAAGCGTGTCCTTGTCCTAATGGACCGGAAGCATATTATCCGTGCCTATGCAATTAGTGCGTACGGCCTCAATAGGGAAGAATTCGCAGCTAGGGACTTGCTTAAGCGCCGCTGCGTGGAACACGTAATCTACTCCGCGCATTACGTCTACTTCAGGATGTCCGGGAGTAGAACTTCCCCATTGACGGAATTGAGTGAGTTCGTCAATGGTATATTTTCCTGTAAGTGCTAAAGTTGAGTATAACATAGGCGACATATGACCCGGATCTAAAAAGAAACGATCTCTACCTTCCCAACGAGGATTTTCAGGGTCATATTCAAGAAATTCGGAATATAATACATTGATGAAATCAGCACCACCCATTGCTCCACCGGGATGACCTGATTTAGCTTTTTCAACCATGGAAGCTGCTAAAATACGCACATTATCTGCTGCGCGATTCATAAGTTTACTATCGTTCATTGTGAGATATTCTTTTAGTTATCTTGCAAAGATAATGGTTTAAAGTTAAATATCAATTGAAACGATGTATAATATTTATTACTGATAATTGGTCGTAAAACGAAAATGAAACGAAAGTAAAACAAAGTAATTAAACTATAGAATAAAATTATGAACATCTGTTACGACTAAGAATAACTAAAGCCACTGCCACTATAATGACCGCAATACCTACATATTGAATGGTGGCGATGCTTTCTCCCAAAAATAAAACGCCGATACAGATAGCAGTGAGAGGCTCCATACAACCTAATACAGCCGTTATGGTAGACCCTACTTTATGAATTGCTAATATAAGGAATAAATTAGAAATCAGGGTAGGTATAAAAGCTAATAACACTAAGTTTATTCCTGTATGTATGTTTGGGATATTATCAAGTCCTCTTCCTTGCGCCAATACATTTATACCACAAAAGACGGCAGTAAAGGTAAGCACATAAAAAGTAATAATTAACCCGTCTACTCGATTAGCACATGATTGATTTACGCCCACTATATATGAACCATAGGCAACAACAGTAATAAATACCATTGTGATTCCTTTGTTACTTACAATACCTTCATTGTTTCCTGTGCTCAACAACCATACTCCTCCAATTGCTATGGCGATGGCTGCTATCATAGTTCGTGAAAGATGTTCGCGAAAGAACCCAACCATCAATATGGTAACAAAAACCGGATAAAGAAAGTGTATAGTAGTTGCTATTCCCGAGGGGATATATAAATAAGATTCTAATAGGAACAAAGAACTAGCTGTGTATAATATGCTTAATCCGGCAATTATTCCTAATTGGCGATGAGAGATGCGAATATTAGTTCTTCTTATTAATAAAAAAGCTCCCATTAGCAGAGAAGAAAATAACATTCGATAGAAAAGTATTGAAGTGGTGCTCATTCCGCTATGAAGAGCAGGAACAGCAAACATGGGTATCATGCCAAATGTGGCAGACGAAAGTAAAGCATAGAAGATACCTTGGAAACGCTTCATTTATTTATCTTTTCAGGGTTTTTGCTCACATAATCTTTCCAACTATGATAAGCATTTTCCGGTTCCGGGCGACCGGCTTGTAGAAAATGACAGTATGCGGCGGCTAATCCATCGGTAGCATCCATTTGTGGCAACATACTTTCTTTGGGAATCTTTAGCATTCTCTGTAGCATATCCGCTACTTGCTCTTTACTTGCT
>JAVVPX010000164.1:0-1901 GCA_036655555.1 Bacteroidaceae bacterium
TCTCTCTGTTAATTTTAGAACTAAACAGATTGTACTTGAGGGTAGCACCTATCCGTTTCTCAATTTCGACAACCGACATAAAAGAGCCTTTTTCGCCCTTATTTGCGGTTTTGAAATAATTACAAAACAGCTTTTCCCCAATAATTAGCTCTTTGAAGCCTTTGTTGTAATTATTGAGTTCATGCACTTCGGCATCGGTAAACCAATATCGAAAATGATGCTTGTAGAGCGATACTGCTTAGTCATAAAGTCCGGCATAAGGAACACCGCGGAAGGGGGTTGTCGAACTAATTGATGTAAAAAGGCAACCAACGAAGGTTTCCGCTGTCGTCCGTGAGGGAAAAACGATTGTTGCCTGTGGCGCAAAAAGAAGCTACATGAGATCGGAAACTCTTGTTGTGGACGCATATTCTTATTGCGAGCAAAAACAGCTCGTTGTAGAACGTTTTAGCTTGCGTGAAGATATACGCCTCCGTGTTGTCGATAAAAGAGCAAATAGAGGTCGCAAATAGCTTCACGGAGTAGCTTGGAAATGGGAAATGACCTTAGGATTATAAGCAAAAATGCTTAGTCGAACGAAATTCTTATAGCTAAAGTTGTCGTTTTGTTAATTAGTTTTGTAAAATAATTATTGCTATTTGTAAAAGTAAATAACTTATATGTTTTATCTATCAGGTTCAGATATTAAAATTATTCTTTTAGCTAAGTTTTTCTTTTAAAAACTGTCCGGTATAAGATGCTCCACATTTTGCGACTTCTTCAGGAGTACCTGTAACTACGAGATTACCACCCATGCTACCGCCTTCAGGACCTAGGTCGATGATATGGTCGGCACACTTTATCACATCCATATTATGTTCTATAATAATGATGGTGTGACCGCGTGCTATTAAGGCATCGAAAGCTTCGAGCAACTTTTTGATGTCGTGGAAGTGTAGTCCGGTAGTAGGCTCATCGAAGATGAAGATGGTAGGGTCTGCTTTTTCTATACTAAGGAAATAAGCTAGCTTCACACGTTGATTTTCTCCTCCCGATAGGGTGGACGATGATTGCCCGAGCTTGATATATCCCAATCCAACGCTTTGTAGCGGAAGCATCTTCTTCACTATTTTCTTTTGTCCGTATTGAGTGAAAAATTCAATGGCTTGATTGACCGTCATCTCCAAAACATCGTAGATGTTGCATTCGTGGTATTTCACTTCTAAGGTTTCGTTCTTGAAGCGTTTGCCATGACAGCTTTCGCACTCTAACACTAAGTCTGCCATAAATTGCATTTCCACCGTGATAGTTCCGTCGCCTTTGCATTCTTCGCAGCGTCCTCCTTCGATGTTGAAAGAGAAATGCGAAGCTGAATAGCCCATTTGACGAGCTAAAGGTTGTTCGGCAAATAGTTTACGTATCTCGTCGTAAGCCTTGACGTAGGTCACTGGATTAGAACGGGAAGACTTGCCAATAGGGTTTTGATCTACGAACTCAATAGCCTTAACCATATTAATGTCTCCCTCTAAAGAGCTAAATTCTCCGGGGCGTTCGCTATTTTCGGAATATTCTCGTTTGAGTGCTTGGTAGAATATGTCGCGCACTAAAGTAGACTTTCCCGAGCCACTTACTCCGGTAACCACAGTCATTACATTGAGTGGGAATTTTACGTCAATGCCTTTGAGATTGTTTGCTCTTGCGCCTTTAACCTCTATATAGTTATTCCAAATCCTTCGTCCCCCTCCCTCTTCGAGAGAAGAGATGGGAAGTTGTTCTTCGCCTAACAGATATTTAACGGTGTAGCTGTCTGTCCCTTTTTGGAGATTTTTCATATCACCTTGATACACGATTTTACCACCCAATCGTCCGGCAAGCGGTCCTACATCTATAATATAGTCTGCTGCACGAATGATTTCCTCATC
>JAVVPX010000165.1:0-1862 GCA_036655555.1 Bacteroidaceae bacterium
AAATAAATAACAGATGAAGCGTTGGGGTTGGTTCTTAGTTTACTTGTTGTCTGTACATATAATGGCTTTATTGCTCTTTTCTGCATTTAGGTTTGTCCTGTTCCTTTCTGTGGATTATCAGTTACCGGAAGATATTCATGCGAATATAGGTTTGCAGTTTATTGCTTTTTTACGCGGTTTATGGTTCGACAATGTCATCGCTTGCTATATCGTTTTGCTACCTTTAGTTATGCTGTGGATAACTGCTTTAATTGGTTATACAAGCAAATGGCTTTTTCGGTCTACCGCTATCTATTTCACTGTTTTCTATGCCTTTGCTTTCATTGTCGAAGCGGCTAATATTCCTTACTTTAAATATTTCTTTAAGAACATAAATTCTTCTATCTATAATTGGTTCGATTATGGTGGCACAACGGCGGGAATGATGTTTGGTGAGACTTCTTATTACTTACCTATCGCTTTAGGTATACTCTCTATTGTGTTATTTAGAATAGGGGTACATAGACAGTCGACGAGCTTTTTTGAATTCAGCAAAGAAGTATCGGGAAAGATGACTTGGACAAAAAGAACGATTATCTTTTTCACCGGAGGCATTTGCATCGGGCTTTGTATGTTAGGAATAAGGGGACGGATGGGCTATAATCCAATCAAAGTTAGTCAAGCTTATTATTGTGACGACCCTTTTTTGAATCAAATAGGAGTAAATCCGGTTTTTAATCTACTAACGAGTACCTTAGACGACAACAGAAAGGAGAATCAATCTATTTACTTGATGCCGGAGAAAAAAGCACTAGCTCACGTGCAAAAAGAATTAGGAAGAAAAGGTATCGAAAACATCTCTCCCATTGCCCGCAAGGTAGAAGCTAAAGCATCTTCTCTTCCCCCCAAGAATGTGGTACTCATCTTCATGGAATCCATGTCGGCTCACTTGATGTCGAGCTTTGGACAAACAAAGACTTTGACGCCTTATTTAGACAATCTTTACCGACAGTCATTGAGCTTCAGTCATTTTTATTCCGCCGGCATACATACAAATCATGGTATGTATTCTACTCTCTATTCATTCCCCAGCATCATGAAACGTAATGCGATGAAAGGTTCGGTGATACCTATCTATTCGGGGCTGCCTACGGTACTAAAGGACAATGGTTATCAAACGCTCTTTTTTATGACGCACGAGTCGCAATACGACAACATGAATGCCTTTTTGCGTACCAATGGTTTTGATGAAATCTATGCACAAGAGAATTATCCATCGGACAAAGTAGTGAATAGCTTTGGTGTGCAAGATGACTTTCTATATAAGTATGCGCTACCCGTACTTAATGCAAGAGCCAAGAATGCTAACCCGTTTTTCTCGGTCTTGCTTTCTATTAGCAATCATCCGCCTTATGTGATACCTTCTTATTTCCATCCGAAAAGTAAAGAGATAGAAGATCAAATTGTTGAATACGCAGATTGGTCTATTAATCAGTTTATGACAGAAGCTCGCAAACAGCCTTGGTTCGACAATACGCTCTTTGTATTTGTTGGCGACCATGGAAAAATGGTCGGAAATCCCGATTGCGAAATGCCTCAATCTTACAATCATATTCCCCTGATAATTCATGGAAAAGATATTTCGCCACGTGTCAACGACGACTTAGGAGGTCAGATAGATATAGCCCCCACTTTGCTTGGCCTGCTAAATATTAGTTATGTACAAAACAACTTTGGCATTGACTTGCTGAAAGAAAAACGTCCTTGTATGTTTTTTACGGCAGACAACATGATTGGAGCTCGCGATAAATCCCATTTTTATATTTATTCGCCCGAAAGCAAACAAGAGTTTTGCTATCGAATAATAGACGGCAGCCTTCATC
>JAVVPX010000166.1:0-1859 GCA_036655555.1 Bacteroidaceae bacterium
ACGGAATCAATAAAGGTGGCTGAGCCTGCGCCTACAGTAAAAGCTGCGGAAGGGTTACTCAACGCTCCATATTCGTTGACAGACTGAACACTTACAACATCATTCAAATTCGCTTTTTCATAAAATGTTGTAGTTACAAAATCACTTGCCTTACCATTAATAGTTACCACATAGCAAATAGCATATTCATCTCCCGTCCAACTAAAGACAGTACTACCATTCTCTCCATTCACTACCGGACTTACCGTCTTTTCTACAAACGGAGCAGGATTCCATCTTCCGATATTAGCATCCGTACCATCTCCTGCAAACACATTAGTCAACGTATAAGTAGCAGCTTCGGCATCGGTCAAGGAATTTTTAGCTACGCCCTTAATTGTTTCACCTGCATCATTAGTATAATAATAATCCTTTATTGATTCTGTGCTCATAGGATATTTATTAGCATTCCACATATTATATACTGCCCATGTATGAGGTATAGCTCCCATCTTCGGATACCAAAGTCCATCGTAAGTTTTCACTCTGCACTCTGTATCAATGAACACTGTGCGAGGAGCATTCTGCCACGGACGTCCGAAGTAAACTTGAGTTGTTGCTTCTTTGCCTTTGGGGGCTGTGATAGTCGTATTACGGAATACGTATCCCCAACGAGTATCTCCACCGGTAGCTATACTATAATGACAAGGAGCTACAATGTAACCACCGTTTTCACGGACAATGTTTAATGTGCAATTATCGAAATACACATCACCGCCACCATAAATAAAATCGACCGCACCTTCTATTGTGCAATTATTAAAATAATTACGGTCATAGTAATGAGGAATATCGTTGTTGCCATTGTTCTTATTTTTAGTTTTAGGACTCAAATAAGTATCTTGATAAGAACGAATGCGACAATTATTGAATGTGGCACGGTCGGCTTCCACATAAAGAGCTAGAGCTTGCGGACCACGAGCATCAGAACCCGTGTACTTAGTCCACCATTCGTTGTCAAGAGTTATATTTTCGCAATAGAAATCATTGGCAGTAACCACCAATGTCGCACCTTCTGCCACATTGTACCATGACTGGTTCTTATCTGCTTCGTTGCTTCCACTCACACGGTTTTGAGCAATAGTTACCTTTTCTATATCCTCGCCTATAAAATGAATGAATGGCTTATTTACTAATACAATGCGACTATCTTCGCTAGCATCAGCACTTCCCTCTACATTCCAATCATATTTTCCGTTGGGAAAAGAAAGATTGTTCTTATCATTATAATATCCGGCTTTGATAAATATCAACCAAGGTTGGGTACAGTCGGCAGGAGCCGCATTCACTGCTTCTTGAATAGTCTTGTAATATCCTATTTTATCTCCAAGCGGACCAACGGTCTGTTTCAAAGAGCCATCAACAACTGCATTAAATATATGAGTTTGAGGCTTTATACGTTCCATGATGGTGAAAGAGCTTTCCAACGCAAGAGCATCGTTTCCTGAGCGGTCGGTTACATAACCTTTGGGAACAGTCAATGTGTAGATAGTTGCGTACTCAAGTTCGTTATATTTAAAAGACACCGAAGAACTCCCATATTCAGCTTCAAGTAGCATCACTTTACCATTGGTGGTTTTTAACGTAGCCTCTCCTATCCCTGCTTGAATACGTTCGTTGTAAGAAAGTGTAATCTTTCCATTGGCGGAAACTCCTACCGCATCTTTAGCCGGAGTGATTGTTCTTATTTCGGGAGCTATCTTATCGGTTTCTACCACGGGTGTACCCATAATATAAATCTTTGCTAATCCTGTTTCAGAATTGGTAGTAACAGAAATACTTGAAGAATGAACTTCAGTTCCTCCGATAAAGCGAATAAA
>JAVVPX010000167.1:0-1858 GCA_036655555.1 Bacteroidaceae bacterium
GGACGCTATCCTATCATCGGCTACAAGAAAGATGGAAAGACTCCTATTATTGACCCAAAAAGTGGATATACAGAAGGCACATTCGAAGACCTCACTCACCCAATCGATGGTTCTACCCGCAATACGAATAGTATGTATATCGACCGTGAACCCCGTTTTTATGCTAGCGTATGTTGGAGTGGAGAAACATGGAAGTTTGGAACCGACGAAATTAATGTTCAGTTTTACTATGGAGGCAATAGTGGCCCGGGCTCTTCGCACAATTATCCGAAACCGGGATATCTAATCAGAAAGATGTCTGATCATTCTCTGAACATCAAGAATAAAGAATACGGTCGTTTCTCATGGCCTCTATTTCGTTTGGGAGAAATCTATTTGAATTATGCAGAGGCATTAAATGAATGCGACCCCGGGAATACCGATATCTTGAAATATATCAATCTTATTCGTGAAAGATCCGGTATGCCGGCACTGGAAACAATCTATCCTCAAGACGTAAAAGACCAAAATACGATGCGTGAGCTTATCCGTCGTGAACGTCAGGTAGAACTTGCCTTTGAAGGGCACCGCTATTTTGATACACGCACATGGATGATTGCAGAAAAGACCGACAATGGTCCTATGTATGGTATGAATATCATGGCTAAAAACGATACTCCTGATGGAGGATTCTGGGAACGTACTGAATTTGAAACTCGTATTTTTACATCCAAGCATTACCTATTCCCTATCTCACAAAAGGTATTGGATCGTAACAAGAAACTTACTCAAAACTATTTATGGTAAACAAACTAATGATTATGAAACGAATATATAATATAGGATGGATAGTAGGCGGATTGATGCTACTGACCGGATGCGAAGATAATCGCGATAATAATTTATCAGAACCTCTGATTTATATTGTTCAGAGTGGCGAAATTAATGAAAACATATACGATACGGGAGAAAACCATATCTGTGATATAGCCATTCACAAGAGTGGATTAATTGAAAAAGAAGTTCAAATGGAACTGATGGTCGACGAAACTTTGTTGGCTCAATACAACGGGATGCATGATGCCAAAGCTGAATTATTGCCTGCCGATTTGTATCAGTTAGAGAAGAGTGAACTTTTCATAGCAGCTTCCGAACGGAAAGCTGATTTTAAGGTGACATTCAAAACTGCCGAAATCAAAGCATTGGGAGGAAGTAAAAAATATGTTCTTCCACTATCGCTCAAAAGCAAAGGAGAAGTGCAAACCAATCCCGATAAAGCATTCGTCATCATCAGCCCATCTATCCAACAAGCTAGTATTGGTTTTGGATGTGACAAGGTGATAGAAAAGATAATTAGTCCGGCAAGCTCATCGCAGGTTAATATTTCGTTGCCGATAAAAACAGACTTCCCCAACAAATGGGATATTAGCTTCGATGCTCAAATAGATCCACAGATTTTGGATGATTGGAACATAGAAAACAGGAAAGCATATTCACTTCTTTCTCCTGAGTATTATCAACTAAGTGGAGAGCAAAAATTAGTGGTCGGAAAAAATACCCAAACATTAGAAGTAACTCTCGACAGAGAGAAACTACCTTTCGGTTGGTATGCCATCCCCGTAGGATTAAGCAACCCTTCCATGTTCTATATCAACGACGAGAAGAGTACTTGCCTTATCACTATTCTCAACCGGATGAACAAAATTCCGCATAATAAATGGACAGTAATATCTTGCTCTACACAGGAAAAACCACAAGGCGATGCAAACGGTACTCCCGAAGCTATGATTGACGACAATAACAAAACCCAATGGCATAGTGCGTACAGTCCAATGGCCGAACTTCCACACACCATTGTGTTTAAATTGGACAAAGCATA
>JAVVPX010000168.1:0-1836 GCA_036655555.1 Bacteroidaceae bacterium
GGACCCGCAAAAAGAGGCGTACCATCTCGATCTTGTATAGTCAGTGCAACCACTTCCATACAATTGGTCTGTAATATCTATAGGAGAAGTCCAAGTAGCTCCGTTATCTGTGCTCTTGCAAATATAAGTCCTTATTAAATTTGTAGGAGTAGAATTCATCAAACCATTACCACCTGCGAAAATACACAAAAGTCCGCCGGATTCTCCTGTACGCACCAAAGCCGCGTCTCCATATCCATGAGAAACAGCTGTTCCTTGGGCTATAATTTGGTCAGCAAGCCATGTCTTACCGCCATCTTTACTCCTTTTTACTACAACGTCAATATCATTGGCAAGATCGCCACTACTGAACTTACGATTATCGGTTGCCGTAACCAAATCACCATTTGCAGCCGTCACAATAGCAGGAATACGATAAGTAACAGAACCGTTATCTCCATAATCAAAGAGCAGTTTTCGTGCCAACAAAATCGTACGAGCTCCGTCAACGCTACCACCACTCCAGCTATAAGAATCTTTAGCTGTAGTTATCGACACTAGTTCTGCGTCCAATTGATTGCCTTCTACGGCATTGTCTGCAACATCATAGGTTACCCATAAATAATTTAAGCCGCCGGCTAACTGCTTTCCCGAAAGGTCGCAAGTGAGTACGCCTACTGCCGGATTTGTAATTGTACCTAGTAGCGTAGCTGTTCCCGGATTTCTAGAATCAAACTTATCTGTTGTTCCTGTGGAATAGACTTTAATAGCTGTTACATCGCTAACAGCAGTAGTGCCGGTCATTCCCAGCTTGAGGTTAGTCAATGCTACGTTAGTCGAACCGCTTATTCTTACTGCTGTTTGCAATATTACTTCATTTGTATTTCCACGTCCTGTAAAAGTTGCATTTTGAGTTATGGGAGCAGCAGTTACCACTCCATCTATCGGAAAGTTTACTAATGTACCATGATGACCTTTTCCACTTATATCAGGGACTGTTGTTCCTGACATATTCTTGAAATTATAAGCAGCAACCAAGCCCGTCCCGGCAGGAGTTATGGCTGTCATATCTGCCTTAACCTCTGTTGAGGTCAAGGCTCTTTTCCAAAAACGTACATCAGCTATTTCTCCATTTAAGAAATGAGCTAATTCCTTAGGATTACCATCGAGAACACATCCGAGCAACATATCGTAGCTATTATTAACCACCCATTTTTCTAATGTTTTAGTATCATCCATCACGTTCGTAGATTGAACGCCATCTTGATATAAATAGATACTACCATTCCCGTAGTCCGCTGTTCTATCAATGACCATACAGATATGGTACCATGTGCTTGTAAATGAAGCTATGCCTATAAATTTAGACATGACGAAACCGTCCGAAGAGGGACCTTTTATCATTTCACAGACGTTGTTGCCAAAACAATTTTTATACTTACCATTTCCCAACTTAAGTTCATATGCTGCTAAATTATCGTCGGTATTAACGTTCGAGGCATATCGTTTCGACAAAATACGTTCATTCCCAAACATTGAGAATTCGGGAATTTTAACCCAACAACTTACAGTAAAACTCTCGGTTTCCGAAATATTAAAATCGGCATGATTAGCAATTCTCACATATTGTTTTTTACTTGCATCTAGTGTTAGTCCCGATACTCCGCTAGGAGGAGTGCCGGCAAAAGAGATTGCCACAAATAGATTTAAAAGAACAAGCATAAACGCTCCAACATGTTTTTTCATAGACTTTGTTTGTTACGAAAAATATCTGAACAAGTGGTTAGTTAAACAATCCTGATATCTTTCTAATTCAAAAATGTAAATAAGGTTGCACTAAGATTTAACAGCAAAAAT
>JAVVPX010000169.1:0-1762 GCA_036655555.1 Bacteroidaceae bacterium
CCCTACTCACTTTTGTGCTCACGGTGCTTCCTTCGGTACAATCCGCTTATCAAATCATGAGTCAGATGGCTACCATCATCTATCTCATCATGGTGTTACTTATCTATTTTGCTTTAGTGCAACTGAGACGTACTCAGCCGCAAAAAGTAAGAGGATTTAAGATTCCCGGTGGCTGGGTAGGAGTATGGATAACAGCAATCGTTGGTGTGCTCGGAGCTGTATTGGCATTGATATTGAGTTTCATTCCTCCTAGTCAAATTAGCACAGGCAGTCCGGCGATATACATCGGCACGCTAGCAATAGGAGTAACCATATTCTTTGCTGTTCCGTTCTTAGTGTTCGCCTTCCGCAAAAAGGAATGGAAAGATCCACAAACCACCTTTCCGCCGTTTGATTGGCAAATAGAAGGACGTCAACCCAACGAAATATCTAAATGGGCAGCAGGCTACGAACCTACTCAAGCGGAGATAGAACAAGGTATTAAATCTGAAGTATAATCTTATCCAAACGTATGAAGACGATACAGACCGGGAAGGGAACTATCCCTTTGATGACACTTATAGCTATTTGGAGCATCTCATTGGTGGTGAACCTTCCCGGTCTCGCCATCAGTCCGATGTTGGGAGAGTTGCACAATATCTTTCCGAGCGCATCGGAATTAGAAGTACAGCTACTTACCATTCTTCCCAATCTGCTCATCATTCCTTTCGTCTTGATATCCGGGCATTTGTCAGTCTCCAAAAGTAAGATGATGATAGTAGTAGTATCTCTTATCATCTATCTAAGCAGTGGATTACTCTATCTGTTTGCCTCCACCATGACGGAACTTATCATAGTGAGTTGTTTGCTTGGTGTGGGCTGCGGATTGCTTATACCTCTAGCAGCCGGATTAATAGCAGATACATTCACAGGTAAATATCGGCTCAAACAATTGGGTATTAAGTCCGGAATAGCAAACATCTCCTTAGTAATGGCAACTTTTATAGTAGGTTGGCTTGGCGGTCATAATTGGCATTTACCTTTCTTAGTCTATCTATTGCCGGTTATTCCTCTACTGCTTACTGCTTATCTACGCCATGCTACTACTAAAACTAGCATTGTGGAAAATTCAGCAACACCCATCATCCCTAATACCTCACTGCTCAAAGAAGCAGAGAGCAGATTTCATATAGGTAGGATATTGGGAATTATGGGGATGTACTTCTTCGTATCATATTGCGTTCTTGTGGTATCGTTCTATTTGCCTTTTCTAATGCAAACCGAGAAGATGAGCGATTCAGCTTTGGGTACAGTGACTTCTCTATTCTTTCTTGCTGTGTTTCTACCCGGATTCTTCCTTACCACGTTAGTGCGTGTCTTTCGACAAAGTACGCTACCAATAGCCGCCGCAATGCTCGCCGTAGGATTAATTATGATTATCATTACCCATTCAGTATGGATTATCGGTGCAGGAGTTTTCTTGATGGGCTTTGGTTATGGCATCTTTCAGCCGGTCATCTACGACAAAGCAACGCAAACAATAGTATCGGAGCGAGATGCAACGCTCGCTCTATCGTTCGTATTGGCTATCAACTATCTTGCCATCACCTTGTCGCCTTTTATAGTCGATTTTTTCAGCTCATTTGTTAAAGAGCCCTCCGCACAATTCCCTTTTCTGCTCAACTTCGTGATGGCGATACTCTTTATTGTTATTATCATTATCTACCGCCGTTCCTTTGTATTCAGCATCGACAAGAATTATTTATAAAGTCAGATTGGAAAT
>JAVVPX010000170.1:0-1692 GCA_036655555.1 Bacteroidaceae bacterium
AGAGCAGCACGGATGCCTTGGTGTTTGTTGAGTACCATATTTATGCCGTTTCCACTTCCACAGATAGCAATACCTAATTTGCATTCACCTTTTTCTACAGATTTAGCTAAAGGATGAGCATAATCGGGATAGTCCACACTCGCAGTTGAATTGGTTCCGAAATCTTTGTAAACCATTCCCTTTGAGGTTAACCATTCTTTTACAAACTCCTTCAATACATATCCGGCATGGTCGGAAGCTAATCCAATTGTTTCCATCTTACATCATTTCTTTTACTTGGTTATATACATTGTCGGCAGTAAATCCTAATTTCTCATCCAATACTTTGTAAGGAGCTGAGAAACCAAAAGATTCTAGACCGAATACCTTTCCGTTAGCACCTACTAAACCGAGTAAATTAACAGGAAGTCCGGCTGTTAGTCCAAATACTTTAGCTCCTGTAGGGATGATACTTTCTTGGTATTCCTTGCTTTGGCTACGGAAAAGTCCTTCGGAAGGAACAGATACAATACGAACTTTTAGTCCATCTTTGTGCAAAAGTTCTGCACCGGCTACCAAAGTAGCTACCTCTGAACCTGATGCTACCATAATAATATCGGGATTTTCGTCTGAGCCTGCTACAATATAGGCACCTTTGTTGGCATTTTCATAACAAGTGCCTTCCGGCAAATTAGCAACGTTTTGACGAGAAAAAATCAAAGCAGTTGGAGTAGCCATATTGTTCATTGCCAATTTCCAAGCAACGGTAGTTTCTTCTGCATCGGCAGGACGGAGCACTAACATTGAATTTTGTCCTTTATGATTCTTTAGCTTCTCCATTAAACGAATTTGAGCTTCTTGCTCTACCGGTTCATGAGTTGGCCCGTCTTCTCCTACTCTAAAAGCATCGTGCGACCAAATGAATTTTACCGGTTGTTCCATTAAACATGCCATACGTATGGCTGGTTTCATATAGTCAGAGAAGACAAAGAATGTAGCGCATGCAGAAATCACTCCACCGTGTAGCGACATACCGATACAAACACAAGCCATTGTTAATTCCGATACGCCTGCTTGCAAAAATGCACCTGTAAAATCCCCTTTGGTAAAAGCATGAGTCTTCTTTAAAAAACCGTCTGTTTTGTCGGAGTTAGATAAATCGGCAGAAGATACAATCATATTTTCCACTTGCATAGCCAAAGTTCCGAGAACTGTGGCAGAAGCATTACGAGTGGCACTTCCTGCTTTTTGTTCAATACTTGTCCAATCTATTTTGGGCGCTTTGCCGGAGAAGAACAATTCTAATTTAGAGGCAAGTATAGGGTTTTTCTTTGCCCATATTTCTTTTGCAGCATATTTCTTTGCTACTATTTCTTTTAATTCATTACGACGTTTGGCATAAAGTTTTTCTACTTCGGCAAAAACCTGAAAAGGATTGGTTGGGTCACCACCTAAATTCTTAATAGTCTCTTCATAAGACGCACCGCTTGCACTTAATGGTTGTCCGTGAGTAGAACATTTACGCTCAAAGCATCCTTGTTCTGCCGTTACTGCTCCTTTGCCCATAATTGTTTTACCAATAATAATGGTAGGGCGTTCTTTTTCTGCTTTAGCTTCGAGTAGTGCTTCTCGTATTTCATTGGCATCGTTACCATTGATATTGATAACTTTCCAATTCCATGCTGCATATTTTTTAGCAGTGTCTTCGGTTGT
>JAVVPX010000171.1:0-1664 GCA_036655555.1 Bacteroidaceae bacterium
CCATGCCAAATTCCTAAACCGGTAAACGTGAGGATAAGACTAATAAACACCCCCCATTGTCCCCATCCACGCATACTCGAAGATAAAGGAAGATATAAATAATCTCTTACCCAGAATGAAAGAGATATATGCCATCTTCTCCAAAAGTCGGAAGTAGTTTGTGCTATAAATGGACGATTGAAGTTTGGATTTAGTTTAAATCCAAACATGCGGGCTCCTCCGAGGGCTATATCGGTGTAACCCGAGAAATCGCCATATAATTCAATTGGATATAAAAGACATGCCATGAGTAATTGTGCGCCGGAAGCCGTGTGTACGGAGTTAAATATAACATCTATATAGGAAGAGAGATAATCGGCAAGTATCAGTTTCTTTATTAATCCTACTATAATCAATTTCATTCCGTAAACGATGGATTGGTAATCTACCGATTCCTGTTTTTTCAACTGAGGGAGCATATTATCGGAACGTTCTATTGGACCCGACAAGAATTTCATAAAGAAAAGCATATATACTAAGAAATTGACCGGATTGCGTTCGGCTCTTTCTTCTTTCCAATAGATTTCCGTTAAGTAAGCAAGTGCTTGAAAAGTATAAAAAGAGATGCCTAATGGAAAAAGTAAAAATTTGGCAGTTGGTATAAATTGTGGGGCATAGCGGGACGATAACCAACATAGGATAAGGAAACAGATTCCCGAAATATACCTCCTCTTCGAAACCTTTTCATTCTTTGATTGCTCAATATATTTGACCCAAAAGAAAGTAAAGAGTGAGATAATAAGAGCTATTACCAAGAAAGCAATATGATAGAAGCCAATGAAAATAAAACTGGCTGCAAGTAATATTGTTTTTTTATGTTTCGGATTAAGAGTGTGATATAGAATAAAAGTACACACAAATAGCGCAACAAAATCTAAAGAGATAAATGACATATTCTTTATTTTGTTTTAGTGAGTATGGATTGGCAAATATCTCCCACATTCTTAAACTTAACTATATCTCTGAAGGTAAAACGAACATCGAACTTCTTTTCAATATTATTTATCAACAGCATATTGGTTAAGGAATCCCATCCGTCTACATCGTGAGCTGTGGTTTCATTGGTTAAAACAATGCCATCTTTTTTTAATATTTCTTGAAAAATAAAACTCAATTCATTTAAAATTGCTTGTGTATCCATTATTTGTTTAAATTAGTTCTTGGATTTTTTTTCTGTCTATTTTACTGCTATTGTTCAATGGAAAGTTTTCTATGCAATGTATATGTTTGGGAACCATATAGAAAGGTAGCCTGTTATTCATATATTCCTCTATTTGAGCTTTATCAATATGAGAACTTTCTACTACTAAGTGCAATTCACATTGTTTGTTTGCTCCGTACTTGGGAATAACAACACTTCTGCACTTACCATCGAAGAACTTTTTTGCGACATATTCAATTTCACTTAGTTCAATACGAAATCCCTGTAACTTTATCTGTGAATCTTTCCGTCCACAATATATAATGTCACCTTCAGCATCTATTCGGCAAATGTCTCCGGTTTTATAATAAACTTTTCCATCCTGTCCTTTAATCAAGCACTCCTTTGTTTTCTCCGGAAGATTCCAATATCCGTTCATCACTTGTATGCCACTAATCCATAATTCTCCGGTTTCTCCTGCGGG
>JAVVPX010000172.1:0-1621 GCA_036655555.1 Bacteroidaceae bacterium
CTTCACTAACTTTCGTCCGTCCACAGTATAAGGTATCAAATATTCCTTATCATCTATCTGCTTCAAAGCCTCCTCGGCTGTGCCGCTTAGCTTAAACTCAAACACATAAATATAATCACCTGTCTTCACCACTGCGTCGGCTCGTCCATGGCTACTTTGTACTTCGGCATCCGTAAACTGCCCTAATAGCTTAAACACAATGTAGAAAATCATTTGATAGTGACGTTCGCACTTGTCGTTGAGTTCGTATGGGATGTCGGCAAAGAAAGCCCTCAAACGGGTCATGAACTTATCTACCTCTCCGGCACGTAGCTCGTAGAAAAACTTGCCTATAAAGAATGGTGTGGAAGTAGCATTCACCGAAGTATAAAACGGAGCGATAAAGTTAAAGAAACCGTACTTCACCTCCTCATTGGGATAACCTAACTTAAATTGCCGTATCAACGAATCGTAGCCTTTGATAGTCAAATATCCACTTTGGTAGATGATGGGCACCGGACTATTCACATCTATGCGGTCGTTCATAAGCATACCCGAAGGTACCTCTATCCCTTCCAAATCGCGCAAATCATAGTCGGTTTGCTTAAGCATCTCTACCAAAAAAGTAGGCGTACCGGTGGCGAACCAATAATCCTCGAATTTCAAGTAGCTCAATGCGCTCAACACGCTAAACGGATTATATAAACCTTCGTTGTCGTCTTCGCAAAAATGATAACCATCGTAACGGCGGGTAAGCTCCGTGAAACTTTGTTCGTAGCTTAACTTATTTTTGACCGCCAAAGCTCTCAATTCGGGTTGGAAGGTATGTTCTATTTCTTTGTAGGTCATGCCGCAAATCTGCGAATATTGCTCAGTAAGACTAATATCGCTCAGTTGGTTCATCGTGCTAAAGATACCCATCTGCGCAAACTTCGTCACTCCCGTGATAAGCACAAATTGCAGATATTGGTCAGCACTCTTGAGCACCGTATAGAATGCGGTAAGCAAATCCTTAAATTGATTTTGCAGCTCCAGATTGTGGAAAGTGCGCAACATCGGCTTGTCGTACTCGTCTATCAATACCACCACTCGCTTTCCGGTCTTCTCGTAAGCAGCCTGAATTACCGAGATGAAGCGTCCCGAATAAGTCCTATCCCGTGCAGGACAATCATATTGTTCTTCCCAACCTTCCAATTGTCTTTTAAGCATCTTTTCCAACATCTCGTAGCTGTCGTACTTCTCGGCATTAAGATCGAGATGAATCACCGGATGCACCGTCCAATTCTTCTCTAACCTCTCCATTGCCAAACCGCTGAACAGTTCCTTCTTCCCTTGGAAATAAGCTTCCAGCGTACTCAATAGCAAACTCTTGCCAAAGCGACGCGGACGACTTAGAAAATACGAATCTCCCCTCGAAACCAAGCGGTAAATCAGTTCCGTCTTGTCCACATACATATATCCCTTGGTACGCAGTTTCTCAAAGCTTTGTATTCCGATGGGAAGTTTGCGCAAGGCTAGCTCATCTATGGTCTGTTCCGGTTCTTTCATGGCTCATGCTTATTGGGTTGGAGATAAACGCAAAGATAACACAAACAAAACAGTTACGCACAAACTATGATTAAATATTCCTAAATAAAAAGCC
>JAVVPX010000173.1:0-1612 GCA_036655555.1 Bacteroidaceae bacterium
TGGGAAAGCAACCGTGCAAACAGCCTTTGAAAATGGATATTCCGGGCCGAACGGTTTGGGAGGAATTACATTGGAAGGCAGTGCTTCGGGCATTCGGATGAATACGGACAAGGAAGGAAATGTTTTCTTTGACATGAACGTACAAGGTGTCAACATCTCCGCTACCGTCACCGTCATCTTAACTAGAGATACCAATCGGGCTAGTGCCAATGTAAATCCGAACTTTAGTGGTAACGACATTACATTTACCGGTAATCTCTATCCTTCGGCTCTGTCGAACGTGTTTAAGGCAATGCCTAATCTATTTCCGAATATGCTTAATCCAATATATTAAAGAAGAAAACGAATAGTGCCGAAACAATTTTACTTGTTTCGGCACTATTCGTTTAATAGATAAAGACTAAACGCTTCTTCAACAGCGTAATCATCTTATTCTTCAAATCCTGAGCATTAATAGGTTTAGAAGCATAGCCGTTAAATCCGCTTTTCATTATGCGCTCTTCGTCCGAAGCGTAAGCATAAGCCGTTACTGCAATAATAGGTACAGAAGCGGATATTTTACGTATTTCAGTAGTCGCTTCATAGCCATTCATCTCCGGCATATTAATATCCATCAATACCAAATGCGGACGATGCTCTTTATATAGTTCAACAGCTTCACGACCATTCCAAGCATGTATTAATTTATAGTCACGCTTAAGTATAGATTGAAAGAGTAAATAATTACTCGCGTTATCCTCAGCAATAAGCACCGTCACCTTATCGGCATCCACCGACTCCAATACATATTTCGGTTCTTCAATTATTTTTTCTTTTTGAAGTTCGTTCCCATTTGAACAATAAGGTAATGTGAACCAGAAAGTAGAACCTTTGCCAACTTCGGAGTTTACTCCTATTGTTCCTTTGAGATGTTTTACTATTGTTTCGCAAATAGAAAGTCCCAATCCGGTTCCTTGTGCAAAATCATTGAGTTTAACAAATCGCCCGAACACATCAGCTTGCTTCTCCTTGGGGATGCCACAACCGGTATCGCTTACATAAAAGTATAAATTATCATTGTCTTTCATGCGATAGCCAATACGAATACTTCCATTGGGTTCGGTAAACTTTATAGAGTTAGTAATAAAATTAATTATCAACTGCATAAGTCTATTTTTGTCGGTATACATAAAACAACCTTCCGCTCCCTCTGCAAATACCACTTGAATGTTTTTTACGTCAGCCTTTAATTGAGACATTTGCAACAGCTCTGTAAAGAGTAGATGCAAATCTACATCCGCATAAGTAAACTCTATCGTACCCGCCTCTATCTTTGATAAATCGAGAATATCACTAATAAGTTGCAATAAGAGCTCGTTATTGTTCTCTATAATATGTACATATTCTTTTTTGTCATCCACATCTTCTGCTGAAGCGAGAATATCAGAGAAACCTACAATCGCATTCAGCGGAGTACGTATTTCATGACTCATGTTCGCAAGAAAAGCTGACTTCAATCTATTCGATTCTTCCGCTTGTTCTTTGGCTTCGCGCATCTGTCTTTCTAATATCTTTCGTTCGGTAATCACCAAATAAGAACCCACTAGCGTAAGCGGTTGTCCGTCTTTATCCC
>JAVVPX010000174.1:0-1491 GCA_036655555.1 Bacteroidaceae bacterium
AGCTGGAAGAAGGTTATTCTTATCCTGCTTTGTTTCCCATTCGTATTTTGTGGCATCACTCCCGCGTTGCTCGCTTTTCGCCAACCCTTTACATTCATGGCTATCATCGGCATGATGGGGCTGATCGGCATGATGGTGAAAAATGCCATCGTACTGGTGGACGAGATAAACCGCCTCTATAAAGAAGAACACCAGCACCCGTACGATGCCGTATTGAATGCCACCGTATCGCGTGTGCGTCCCGTTATCATGGCATCGCTTACCACCATTGTGGGTATGATTCCACTGGTTACCGACCCCATGTACGGTTCGATGGCTATTACCATTATGGGTGGACTGACGGTGGGCACCATCATTACGCTGATTCTGCTGCCACTGTTCTACACCGCCTTGTTCCATGTACGTAAACCGGAAAATAATCATTCAAACACACCGAACTCATGAAGAAAAAACTCGCTATACTGACTGCAATGGCTCTACTGTCTATTGCAGACGCCGGAGCGCAAGAACGCCTCCCCCTTTCGCAAGCCGAGTGCCGGCAAATGGCACTTGCCCATAACGAAGAACTGCAACAGGTCGGCAATGCACTACGCCAAGCAGAAATGGACAAGGCTATCGCTTTCACCGCATACCTTCCTAAATTTGAAGGAAGTGTAAGTGCAGCCTATCTACTGCCCGATATAGACATGATGGGTTCGGAACTTAGACTACGAGGTACTTACATGGCAGGTGTTAACCTCACGCAACCTCTTTATGCCGGTGGAAAAATTATAGCTTCCAACAAGCTGGCACGAATTGGGCGCGACTGTGCCGTGGAGAATCAACGAAAAATACACATGCAAGTGATAGCCGATGCCGACAACGCTTATTGGACACTGATTGCCGTAGAGCGCAAAGTGCGTATGCTCGAAACCTACAACAACCAAATGGAAGCGCTGCACAAACAGGTAGAAACCAGCCTTGCTGTTCAGATGGCCACCGAAAACGACTTGCTGCGCATCAATACCAAACGTAGCGAAATACGCTATCAGCTCCAGAAAGCCCGCAACGGAGAAGAACTTTGCCGATTGGCATTGTGCAATGTATTGGGAACTTCGCTGGAGACGGATATATTGCCCACCGACACCGTCATCGACATATCGGCTCCGATACAACCGGACGAAAATATCCGGTTGCGCCCCGAACTTAAATTGTTGGAAAAGCAGGTAGAAGCAGAACGGCAGCAGATTAAAGTAGCCCGTGCCGGGATTCTCCCAACCGTGGGACTTACGGCAGGTTATTCTTATTACGGTAACATGAAGTTGCACGGAATGGCCGCCGACGTCACAGGAAATAACGTCCCCTACACTCAGGAATTCAAGGATGGATTTACCATCGCAATGGCATCGGTAAGCGTTCCTCTTTTCCATTGGGGTGAAGGCTTGAAGAAAGTGAAGAAAGCCAAGCTCAACCTGCAAAATGCACAACTCGACTTGCAGCAAAACACCCGCC
>JAVVPX010000175.1:0-1477 GCA_036655555.1 Bacteroidaceae bacterium
TATATGCTTTTGCTCGTGGAGTGTCTACGGACAACGGGTGGGAGTAAAATCTAATCTGCTTTACGATATGACCACTTCGATGAACTTAGGAATGGAAGTAGGAATAGGTAAAAAAGCTACGATTGATATCTCGGGCAATTATAATCCCTTTAACTTAGGCGACCATCGGCAACTAAAGCATTGGCTCATACAACCGGAATTTCGTTGGTGGCTATGCGAACGCTTCAATGGTAGTTTCTTTGGAGTGCACGCACATTACGCATCGTATAACGTAGCTTCAAAAAAATATCGCTATCAAGGTAGTCTTTATGGTGCAGGACTATCTTATGGTTATCAATGGATACTCAACAAGTCGTGGAGCATTGAGACTGAAGTAGGACTCGGATACGCACGGTTGAAATACGATAAATATCCTTGCCACAATTGTGGTAGTAAGCTAGAAGATAGAGCTAGAAACTATTTTGGGCCCACAAAGCTTGCCATTTCTCTTATTTATCTCATCAAATAATTGACGACATGAAAACAAATAAAATCAGCATTGTTCTATTCATCTTCTTGTGCGGCATCGTTCTTCATATTAATGGGCAAACAAAACCTTCTTCGGGTGTGATTGTTATTCCTATAAGGACTATTGTACACAACGATTCTCTTTATGTGGAAATGGACATTGATGTAGATCGAGTAAAAATCAAGTCGCAAGAAGCATTGATATTGACCCCGGTCATTCGTTCTTCTCAACAAGCTGAAGAGCTTCCTTCCGTGTTTTTAGGTGGCAAGAAAAGATATAAAGCCTATCTGCGACAACAAGCTTTTGGTACTGCCAGGTTCGATTTCTTTCCTTTGCAAGCACGAAAAGACGAAACTTCCATTATTCACTATGCCTGTGTGCTTCCTTATCAAAATTGGATGGAAAAAGCCGGTCTTAATTTAAAAGAAGAGATTTATGGTTGTGCCGATTGTCAACGTTCTGTAAGTTGGTTACCGCTAGACGCTAAAATCAGTCAGCCACTACAAGAACTTCCTTTGATACTATATATCAACCCTCCCGTAGAAATAACAAAAAATCGCGATATACACGGGAAAGCCTATCTTGATTTCCCTGTCAATCAATCTGTAATCTTGCCTAATTTCCGTAACAATCAATATGAACTAAATAAGATTCATCAAGCAATCGCACAAGTAAAAGCAAATAAATATGCTACCGCCACTTCTATCGACTTAATAGGCTATGCTTCTCCCGAGGGAAATGAAGCCTTAAATGAAACCCTTTCGATGAATCGTTCTTTGTCTCTAAAAAATTATTTGCAACATATATATGACTACCCAAATTCTTTCTTTAGCGTTAATTGGCAAGGAGAAGATTGGCAAGGACTTGAGCAACTAATAACGCCTTCGAGCCTAAAAAACAAACAGATGGTATTGGATGTCATCACTTCTCGACTTCCTGATAAAACAAAAGACCTGCAAATGAAATCGG
>JAVVPX010000176.1:0-1395 GCA_036655555.1 Bacteroidaceae bacterium
TTACTATTTCTAGATAACGAGATTTACGAGCTATGTCCACACCTTCCGCAGCCGGATTTACTTCAGACTTACAGTAAGAGTTATCTTTAAGCACTGGTATATCAGGCGATGTAGAACGCTCTACTTTTACCCATTGAACAGGAGAGTATGTCTTCAAGTCAGTAGATGCGGCACGTACTCCAATATAAGGTTCGTCACTAGCTCCTTTGAATAAAATATTACCTGCGAATCCCGACCATGTGGTAGTGCGTGCAACTTCCGTAATTTTACCATCTGTACCATTCTTATACATGATTTCAAAATGGTCGATGTTTGCCTCATCGTTGTACAACATATTCCAATCTGCATGACTAGACTTAAGTCCGGTTGCGTCAACAGCCCAATTTAGTTTTACAGAAAGAGAAAGATTCGTTTCTTCTTTTACTTCTACCTTCAAACTATTAGCTTTGATTGATGCCGGAGTGGCAATATTATTATCGTTGAGTTCCAATTTACCTACCAACATATTGTAATTGCCGGCATAGTCACCCTTCACTCTAAGACCTATATATTCTATCACATCGTTTGTTGCCATACCGGATAATGCGATTTCTTTCTCTTGCCAAGTAGTACCTGCTGTATTGCCAACCGGGAATTCTATCCATTGGTCATTATCCAATTTCTTAAGAATTACAAACAAACGAGAAGGTTCATTACCTGTTATTCTTGATTTTACTGCAATCTTTACTATTGGGCTAGCATTCGCAATTGTCAATTTAGTACGATAGAGTACAACATCTGTCCCTTGTGCGCTAGACTTTCCAGCAAGTTGCAGAGCAGAACCACCAATGTATGCATCTTCGTGAGTAAATGCCGGTTGAATTTCTGTAGAGACAACCTTAGTGCCAGCATTATATACTAACCAACGATAAGTAGGCACCACATCTTGTGCACCCATATTATACCAATTACCAAAAGTCTTCTTCCCCTTATAATTGTAACGTTCACCATTACCCAAAGAGAAATAAGTGCAGAAAGGTAGACTGCCTTGAATAGCAGTACGTTCAGGAATATAAGTAGCTATACCACCAAAGGTAGATAAGGGTTCTTTTCCTTCCGGAGTCTTTTCCCAGTTATTTCCTGTATTTGACATTGTAGGAAGGTTTGCCGGATTTCTATTACCACCCGAGAATCCTCTCTCTAACAATTTCTGATAGTTGGATTGGAATTCCATATTTGTAGCACCTACATTGTAACTCATAAAGCGGCTTTGTCCGTGTTCTCCCCAAAGGCATACTCCACCACGTTTAGCATCTTCGCTATTATTTAGGTTATTCCAACTTCTATCCATGCTTACAATCCACGTACTACCATATATGCCGTCAGCATTTCCCAAAGATTGTTCTCCCACTTGTA
>JAVVPX010000177.1:0-1392 GCA_036655555.1 Bacteroidaceae bacterium
TCTACTGCTACATCTTTAATAAATTGAAAAGCATCAGCATACTTCCTATAATTATCGGGAATGTCTGCTGCCATCTGCAACGGACTATACATAGTCAGATAGAGTGCCAATTGTTTAACTAAGGTAGTATGTACACGTCTGTTTTTCTTTTTACCAAACGATGAAATATCCGTTTCCAAAATACCCGGAGTATAATCCATAGGTCCTCCCATCAGACGAGTGAAAGGCAAAATGCAAGTATGTTCGGGTGGATTGCCTGTCTCTGAAATAGACTCAAATTCAGTACCTCGTGCCGATTCTTGAGCTAACCAATTGGGGTAAGTGCGGCAAAGTCCGGTAGGACGAACAGCTTCGTGCGAATTGACCATAATTTTATAATCAGCAGCTAAACGAGCTACTCTTGCATAATGATTGACCATCCATTGACTATCGTGATGCTCACCACGAGGAGTGATAGCTCCTACATAACCGGTTTTAACCGAATTGTAGCCATTGTCGACCATAAATTGGAAAGCATCTTTCATCCGTCGTTCATAGTTGGATACTGATGATGCCGTTTCGTGATGCATCATAATTTTAACACCTCGCATAGCAGCATAATCGCGTAAAGCCTGCACATCGAAATCGGGATACGGAGTTATATAATCAAAATTTTCTTCTTTCCATAAAAAGCTATAACGCTCCCATCCGATGTTCCATCCTTCAACAAGCACTGCGCTAAAACCATTTTCGGCGGCAAAATCAATATACTTCTTCACGTTATCGGTTGTAGCGCCATGCAATCCATGAGGCTTCAACTTAGTATAATCAGTATCTAATTTCACATTATTAGAAAAAGTATAAGACCACTTTGTCAACCCTAAAAAGTATTCCCACCATACACCGATATACTTCATCGGCTTAATCCAATCAGTTTGTGCGTAAGCACAAGGTTCATTCAGATTTAGAATTAATTTAGAAGCCAAAATATCGGTAGCTTTATCACTTACCACGATTGTACGCCATGGTGTTTTGCAATCGGTCTGCATATAACCTCGAGAATTAGCTGCATCGGGAACAATATGTGATGAGAGACTAAAGGTAGTATCGTTCACGTTCAAACACATTGCAGGATAATCAATCAATCCTGCCTCATGAATATTAATGTATAAACCATCGTCACTTTTCAGCATCAATGGTGTCTGTGTAGATAGATTCTTTATGACACATTGGTCTTGAATAAAAATAGTTGCCTGTTTTTGTAAACTACGCATCTTCGATATTTTGCAAGTTGTATACAGATACTCGTTCGTATCATAATCTCCCGGAATCCAATAAGCAGTATGGTCTCCCGCAAGGTTAAACTGAGTCTGTTCTTGTGCTATAACAAAATGGCTCAATGAATTTTGTTTC
>JAVVPX010000178.1:0-1353 GCA_036655555.1 Bacteroidaceae bacterium
AATACCATTTTCATCGAACCCATTGGCGAACGAAGGTCATGCGCTATCACCGAGTAAAGTTTATCGCGTCCCATTATTGTATGTTGTAGTTCCTCTGTTTGACGCAGAATTATACGTTTGGCTGCCACTAACGAGATTTGATGAGAGACTCTTATAATCAGTTCTTCTTTGTTAAATGGCTTTGATATAAAATCATTGCCTCCTACTTGAAATCCTTTCACTATATCCGACGTGCCATTAAGTGCCGTTAAAAAGATGATTGGAATTTCTTCCGTTTCCGGATTAGTTTTGAGCTCTTTTGCCACCTCAAAGCCATTCATATCCGGCATCATAACATCTAACAAAATTAAGTCCGGTTGTTCTTTTCCGACCTGTTCCAAAGCCTCGTGACCATTGCTTGCCGTTGCAATACAAAAATGTTCGTTCGTCAACAAAACTTTCAGTAGCAACACATTTGATATAACATCATCAACGATTAATATCTTATAGTCTGCCCTATTGATTTCCATATTCATTTTTGGACTCATTGTAGCATCTCTTTTTTCTTATACAATAATTTAATTATTAATATCTATATTTTCAAAGTAAGCTATTACTTTCGATAATCCTTCTTCTAAAGACACAATAGGAACCCATCCTAGTTTTTCCTTTGCTAAAGTAATATTAGGTTTTCTTTGTCGAGGATCATCGTAGGGTAATTGTTTAAATATGACTTGAGACTTAGAATGTGTCTTAGCTATTATCTTCTCAGCCAATTCTATCATGGTATATTCTTCCGGATTTCCAATATTAACCGGTCCGATAAAATCATCTTCGGTATTCATCGTACGAATCATTCCCTCTATCAAATCGTCCACGTATTGAAAACTACGAGTTTGCAAGCCATCTCCATAAACTGTGACATTCTCATTCTTCAGAGCCTGTACCACAAAGTTAGAAATTACTCTTCCATCGTGAATCTGCATATTCGGCCCATAGGTATTAAATATGCGCACAATCTTTACTCTTATTTGATGTCGACGATTATAGTCCATAAACAAAGTTTCGGCGCAACGTTTACCTTCATCATAACAAGAACGCACTCCTATGGGATTCACATTTCCCCAATAACTTTCGGGCTGCGGATGAATAGTTGGGTCACCATATACTTCGCTAGTGGAAGCCTGCAATATTTTAGCTTTAGTGAGCTCTGCTAAATTCAGCATATTGAGCGCACCAATAACAGATGTTTTAGTTGTTTGAATAGGATCGTATTGGTAATGTATAGGAGAAGCAGGACAAGCTAAATTATATATTTCATCAACTTCTGCGTGGTAAGGCTCCACTATATCGTGATTGGCAAGTTCAAAGTTT
>JAVVPX010000179.1:0-1330 GCA_036655555.1 Bacteroidaceae bacterium
TATTTCGGACAATGTTCTGTCTATCTCATGATCAAGAGCTGCACGCTTTTTGAAATAGTCAGCAAGTAACTCTGCCGGAGGAAGAATTTCTTCCTCGTCTTTCGGAAGCTTACATTGGTCGAAATTACAATCTAATGCCATTAGTTCCTCTACTGTAAAACAGCGGGATTTTTCGTTTCCCTCTTCAGTGATTATATCTTTCCTATCGTTCCACCATTCTGTGATAGGTTGGCAATGTTCTAACCTCATTGGCTTAGTCTTCGAGAAGTGCTTATATCCTTCCGGCATATCCATTCGATAGAACCATGTTTTTTTAGTCTTGTAGTTATCAGTGCTATCCTCTGCCTTTTCATTATTGAAAAACAATACATTGGTTGCGATGGAAGTATAAGGCGAGAAAATACTTCCCGGCAAACGAATAATGGTATGCAGATTAAAATCCCGTAGCATTTTGGTCTTAATGGCAAGTTTAGCACCATCTACTCCAAAGAGAAAACCATCAGGTACAATGACAGCCGCACGACCATCCGCTTTGAGGCGATACATAATCAAAACCATAAAAAGGTCGGCGGTTTCGCTACTCCGGAACTCCATTGGAAAATTACTCTTAGCTGCAACATCCGTACTACCTCCGTATGGAGGATTCATGGCTATAACGTTTACTTTGTCACATTCTTTAAAGTCTGACATTTTTATACCCAAAGAATCACAATGCTGTATGTTAGGAGCTTCAACGTTATGAAGTAGCAGATTGGTAATAGAAAGCAGGTAAGGCAACGGCTTCCATTCTTGTCCCAAAATGGATTGCTGAAACAAACGCCCGTCATCTGTAGTCTGTATCTGTGGGACTAAGTAATTGAGCGCAGAAGTAAGAAAGCCACCGGTACCAGATGTGAAGTCTCCTACTATTTCTCCCAATTGTGGATTAAGCTGCTGAATGATGAAATCGGTTAGTGCCCGTGGAGTATAAAACTCTCCCGCATTTCCTGCAGATTGCAAATCTTTCAGAATTCCTTCATAAATATCACCAAACATATGGCGGTCTTCAGCATCATCAAATTCTATTTCATTAATAATATTAATAACTTGGCGAAGCAAGACACCATTTTTCATATATTGGTTCAAGTCTTCAAAAACTTCTTTCACAATAGCTTTTGAACGTGGCGTTTCGTGCGTAATATTCAATCCTTTCAATGCTGGAAACAACTCGTTGTTAATGAAAAAGAGCAAAGACTCACCTGTCAAGGCATTTCCATCTTTCTCGTCAACCGCCCAATTCCTCCATCTTAATTTATCGGGTATAATGGATTCAAACACTTGCTTCTCTTTT
>JAVVPX010000180.1:0-1275 GCA_036655555.1 Bacteroidaceae bacterium
GTTCTTATAGCTGAAGTTGCAGTACTGTTAATTAGTTTCGTAAAATACTAATTGCTATTTGTAAAAGTAAATATACAAATTGCTTATCGGTAAGGTCTGTGCAGTAGCTAATTTAGAGACCATTTCACTGAGATTCAATAAGTTATAATAGAGAGGCGGAACACCCGAAATTAGCATTATGGTTCAATAGGGTGGAAGAGTGGAAATATCCACCGTTCACTCAAAGCTGATATCTTGACCGTTTATTATATCACTGTGAGGTAATTACATTTCTCTCCACTTTCGCTTTTATATAGCATAAATTTTCATATCTTTGTAGAATGACAGACGTAAAAAGCAAAACGTGTTTATTATGAATAGGATAAAAGAAGTTCTTAAAGAGAAAGGAATTAAGCAAACGTGGCTTGCAGAAAAGATCGGCAAAAGTTTCAGCCAAACCAATGCCTACGTCTGCAATCGCCGCCAACCCAGCCTAGAACAACTCTTCGAGATTGCCAAAATGTTAGGCGTGGATGTGAAGGAATTAATTGATAGCAAAGAAACGAACTAAATATGGAAAAGAAAAAGATACAATCAATAGAGCCAAATATTGCAGATATGGCCAATGGGTGGTTAAAATCTTATAAATTGGATTATAAGTTAGAGCAAGAGTCTCTAAACGCAGAGATAGATAAGGCTCTTGCCGATTACTTCACTAAAAATGGAGGAGTGGGGTCAAATCGACCTGATGCAAAATTATTATTGCAAGATAAGAATCTAAACTATTACCCTGTCCTTATTGAGTACAAAGGTTATAAAGACAAATTAGAAAAATTTGATGCTAATGGTCAGATTGAAAATAGAACCGCCAAAAATGAACCAAGCTTTAGTAATATCAATTCATTTGCAGTAAACGGTGCAGTGCATTATGCAAATGCCTTGCTTCATCATACAAGTTACACCGATATTATTGCCGTCGGGATGACTGGATATAAGGATGAGGCAGGGAACATACAACACAAAATAGGCGTATACTATGTTTCAAAAAGCAACTTTGGTGTTGGTCAAAAAGTAGGCGAGTTTACAGATTTTTCTTTTTTAGCTCCAGCAAACTTTAATGCCTTTATTGATAAGGTCAAAACTCTGAGCCTTACGCCTGACGAAATAGAAAGACTTAAGGAGCAACGAGAAAGAGAGATTGATGCAAACTTAGTTAAACTCAATAATGATATTTACCAAAATGAGAAAGGCTTAGGAGAAAATGATCGTGTCTATCTCGTTGCTGCCTCTATTATT
>JAVVPX010000181.1:0-1265 GCA_036655555.1 Bacteroidaceae bacterium
TATCTCCCTCTCTATAACAGTGTGAAGTGGATGGAAATTGGTATTCCCAAAGAATATGAATTAGAGTTTATTCCTCTATCTACCGAGAAACCAATTGTATTATATGGCACTTCGATTGCACAAGGTGCTTGTGCCTCTCGTCCGGCAATGGCATGGGGAAATATTTTGCAACGATCTTTAGAATACCCACTAATCAATCTAGGTTTTTCCGGCAACGGACAATTAGAAAAAGAAGTTCTTAATTTTATAGACGAACCGGATGCGCGTCTTTTTATATTAGACTGTCTCCCTAACCTAACTTCAAAAACAGAAGTAGAGGTCACTAAGTTGGTAATTGATGCTGTTAAGCAACTACGACAATCTCACAATGCTCCAGTCTTACTAATCGAACACGCAGGATATAGCAATTCCTCTACTAACAATGATATGTACAACGAGTACATTCGGGTCAACAAAGGCTCTCGCAAGGCATATGAATTATTACTTACGGAGAAAGTAGAGAATCTATATTATCTCTCACGCGAAGATCTTAATTTTCCAACAGACGCATGGGTGGATTGTGTGCATCCGTCCGACTTTGGTATGCAACAACAGGCCCGTGCCGTAGAAAAGAAAGTTCGTGAAATCTTGCACATACCTCTTGGCAATCTGACAACAACCATTCCCGTAACTCAACGTCGGGAACCTCGTATGTATGAATGGCAATCCCGCCACCGCACTGCTTTAGAATATTTAGTCAAACAACAACCTAAAGCAGTTATTATTGGTAATTCTATCACTCATTATTGGGGTGGAGAACCTGCTAATTTCAGAAAGAACGGACCGAAAGCATGGGATAAAGTAATGCGTCCTGCCGGATTCTTAAATCTTGGTTGTGGTTGGGATCGCATCGAGAATGTTCTTTGGCGCATTTATCACGGCGAATTGGATGGTTATCAAGCTGAGAAGGTTGTTTTGATGATTGGCACAAATAACATGGGATTGAACAGCGATACCGAAATTGTCGAAGGTTTGCGTTTGTTAGCATCTGCGATACATCAACGCCAACCGAAAGCCAACATCAAAGTTGTAGGCATTCTACCTCGCCGAGAGAACGAGCAGTGGGTAAAAGACGTCAATCTCTCAATCAAACAGATGGTAAAGGAAGAGGGTTATTCTTTTGCAAATCCGGGAATTTCCCTATTAAAGAAAGACGGCAAAATAGACGAAAGTTTATTCATCGACGGATTACATCCCAACGAAAAAGGATATTCACTAATTGCGGA
>JAVVPX010000182.1:0-1228 GCA_036655555.1 Bacteroidaceae bacterium
TGATTGGAGGAACAAGGAACGAGAAAAGAAGACACAGATGAAGCAAACGATGGATGGGATTGTAGCTATCGACAAAAACGATGTGAACCTAAGCAACGCAAATATGTCGAGCCATACCCCCGCAGGACAAATGATGACGTTCGCTTCGGAGATAACCAAAGATTATACCTACAAGTTCTTGTTGCCGAAGAAATTTGCCGAAGCGCACCAATTAGGCGATATTCATATACACGACCTCGATTATTATCCTACCAAGACCACTACCTGCATACAATATGATTTGGAAGATCTCTTTGAACGTGGGTTTCGTACCAAGAACGGTAGCATCCGTACCCCGCAATCTATCCAAAGCTATGCTACGCTTGCCACTATCATCTTTCAAACTAATCAGAATGAACAACACGGGGGACAATCTATCCCTGCTTTTGATTTCTTCATGGCTAAGGGAGTACTCAAATCTTTCTATAAACATCTTGCTTCTTACTTGAATTTCTACTTAACTATCGAAAACGTGAGTAACAAAGACAAGCCATTGAAAATACTTATCCAAGAGCATATTTCTTCTATAAAAGTGAGTGACTTAGAGTTAGAAACTTTACGAATGTCTCTAACAGCCTTGCAAATAAAGATAGAGAAAGAGCCACTAACAAAAATAATAACCAAAGCCTATCAACAAACTCGAAAAGATACTCATCAAGCTATGGAGGGATTCATCCATAACTTAAATACGATGCATTCACGAGGAGGCAATCAAGTCGTATTTAGTTCCATCAATTACGGTACAGACACTTCGCCCGAAGGACGTATGGTGATGGAAGAACTATTTGCGGCTACAGCCGAAGGACTGGGAGCAAGAGGCGAAGTACCGGTCTTTCCCATTCAGATATTTAAAGTTAAAGACGGAGTCTCATACTCCGATGCCGACTACCAAGTAGCGATGGATAACTTCGAGGAAGCAATGAATGGTAAACTCAAATTTGAGGCTCCTAATTTCGACCTTTACTTAAAGGCATGCCAAACAACAGCCAAAGCTTTATTTCCTAACTTTATGTTCTTAGATACGCCTTATAACATAAACGAGAAATGGAGAGCCAACGACCCTCAACGTTACAAATACGAATTGGCAACAATGGGCTGCCGTACTCGTGTCTACGAAAATGTTGCAGGAGAAAAAACTTCTTTGGGAAGAGGCAATCTATCATTTACTACATTAAATATGCCTCGATTA
>JAVVPX010000183.1:0-1193 GCA_036655555.1 Bacteroidaceae bacterium
CAAATCATTTTTCAGGTTCTCATACAAATCAAGAAAATGTTGTAATGGACGGACTGAAGTCCAAGGGCTTGCTCCCTTGCCTAATTCAAGTATTTCAACACCATCGTAGATAGCTGTTCCACTCTTTTTGCCCGGAGTAAAGAAACAAGCAACAGTAGATGTTTTTTTGATACCATCTTTAGACCAAGCATATTGAACTTCAAAGATAGATTCAGGTTTGTTCTTATCTCTAAATCGAGTATCCAATAATGGATATTGATCTAACTTACCATATATCTTTTGAATTTTCTTCAAATATGCCAATGCTTTGTCGTAGTCCTTCTCCCACATTGCTAACTTAGCAATCAACATATAAGCTGCTTGTGCAGTAATTCGACTATATGACTCTTTCGGTTCTTTTACTTTCATATAATCGGCATAAAGTTCCATATCGGCAATCAAAGCCAAGCGAGTTTCACTAGCACTCATACGTGGAAGTTTCTCTACTTTTTTCAATATAGCCAACGATTTTACATCATCAAAATAGAAAGGCACATCTCCATAAGTACAGGTTAAAATATAATAGTACATGGCACGTAAGAAAGACACCTCACCTTGTATAGCCGGCTTATCTTCTTCGTCAATAGGCGAATTTTTTATTCCTTCAGCAACTGCGTTGCAAATACGAATTCCATAATAGCAAGAAGACCAAAGGTATTGTCCATAGCCCGGATTGGAAGGGGAAATGGCAAAGATTGCGTCAGTACTTGTTTCATTCGGATAGCGCAACACATCGGTAATCCCTTCTGACAAGAGAATTAAATCAGACCCGAAAAGGCTATTTAGTGTTCTATAGCATCCATTGGCACCGGCAATACATTGTTCCTTGTTCTTATAGAACTGACTATTACCAATAAAGTCTGTCCCTTTTTCTTTCAATATATCATCACAAGCAGTGAAAGTAATAAGCAAGAAGCTTACAAAAAGGGAGGTTATAATTAATTTTGTTCTCATATTCGTTTTTCTTTTAAACATTAGAATTTAACTTGTGTGCTAAACATAATTGTGCGACTGGCGGGATATGCGCCATTATCCATACGTCTAATGGTAGATCCTTCACTCTTTGTGGACACTTCAGGGTCATATCCATTATATTTTTTCCATAAAAAGAGATTATTTCCACCGGCGGTAAGTGTTACTTCACGAATTAAGTT
>JAVVPX010000184.1:0-1149 GCA_036655555.1 Bacteroidaceae bacterium
ATAGTAAAATTTCAATTCCATAAGGTACAATTAAACCGATGCTACGCGACTTTAAGAGCATGCTGCTAGCCGAATTTCAATTCCATAAGGTACAATTAAACCTCTGTTGACATTAAAAAATGCGGCTCTTATAAATATAATTTCAATTCCATAAGGTACAATTAAACCAATTGCCAACCCCTTTTGCGCACTATTTTTGGACAATTTCAATTCCATAAGGTACAATTAAACCCTCTGTATAACCGCGTCACTTGTCCCACTTGCCCCATTTCAATTCCATAAGGTACAATTAAACCGCCTATGCTTACAAGCACGATCTAACGCGGATACATTTCAATTCCATAAGGTACAATTAAACCACTTACCTCCAGCGTAGCCTTTTACGCCTCTGTAATTTCAATTCCATAAGGTACAATTAAACCGCGGTTATGGTGTCCGTGCCCGTGTAGCTGAGCCGTGATTTCAATTCCATAAGGTACAATTAAACCGAGCAAGGACGCATAACATGCCCTGCAGGGCATTAATTTCAATTCCATAAGGTACAATTAAACCAAAGGTACGCGGACATAGCAGAGTACATACCGAGTATATTTCAATTCCATAAGGTACAATTAAACCTCTAGAGTCGATGACCTCCAATGAACTGATATATGATTTCAATTCCATAAGGTACAATTAAACCTAAGTTTCGCAGAGTTAAGCGCTATGTTCAATGCGCAATTTCAATTCCATAAGGTACAATTAAACCCGGGCAAACCAATTCGGAAAGCAATTCATTGACTTGATTTCAATTCCATAAGGTACAATTAAACCGGTTAGTCATCGTGTCGAGCAGGTTTTCAAAGACTATTTCAATTCCATAAGGTACAATTAAACCTTTATAGTTCGGATGACATAAGTGTACAATCCGAATTTCAATTCCATAAGGTACAATTAAACCACCTTAGCAGCCCAGAGCCCGCACGCAAAGTTTGCAATTTCAATTCCATAAGGTACAATTAAACCTCGTTAGCCAGCCACGCGGTTACCCTTGCTTCGAATTTCAATTCCATAAGGTACAATTAAACCAAAGTACAGGCATACGACGATGCCAGAGTGACTGCAATTTCAATTCCATAAGGTACAATTAAACCGCCGCCCGCCAGCACC
>JAVVPX010000185.1:0-1110 GCA_036655555.1 Bacteroidaceae bacterium
TAATATACTCTTCCGATATTCAGCTATAGATTCTTGTAATGTCTTACCATCTGGCAAAATAAAAGTTGTAATACAAACCAAATAATCGGAATGATTAACATGAGCCAACGAAGCACCTGCCGCTATTTGAAAAAGATTGTTCCCTATCCTATCTGTCAAAGTAGTGTAAACCATAAGTTGTATCTTTCCTTTTTTAGATTATGTGCAAATTTAATGATAAAAATGAATCTATCGTATAAAAGGCAACAAAAAGTAAAAGAGAGTTTACAATACAGACAAATTTTACATTCTAAAGGATTTGCTCTACGTATTCATCCCCTAAATTTACTTCTTCGCCATCACTTCCTTTTACAGGATAGCCGATAACTATTTCTTGTAAACCGTTCTTAATAGATTTAATCAGTATCTTCAAGCCTTTAAAACCTTGATTTCCGGGAGCAAACGCACCAAGGTCGAAAGAGATTATGCCGGGAACAAGCGGAGTGGTAGTATTACCCAAATTGTTGTAACGAAGTTCAAAATGAGCATAACCATCATCGTAAGGAGCTACAAGACGATTTATTACTAAATTTATGCTTTGCTTGAGTAGATTGGGCGCATTAACGTAAAATTCCACATTAAGATAATGAGAACCTACCCACATAGCTCTAAAATTTATAGGATTATTACCTATGGCTGTTTGATTGGTGAGGTCGAGATTTATAATCTCTTTGGTGAGCACTAACGAATAACCATTAAGACGAGCGAAGTAATCGAATCCATCTTTTTGACTGTTTAGCAGTGTGAAGTTACCTATCACCCGTTGTCCGGGCGTAAGTTGCTGAAAGGAAAGCATGGGAATAGAAATCCAAACGGTCTTCCCATTATCTAAAAGGAAATAGGGATACACCGTGCCTTGTGTTTTTTCCACGGTTGCCATAGACGTAATGGATGTATTGAGTGAATAGCTGTCTCCCTGCGTACACGATTGCAACAAGAATGAAATGCCCAAAAGAAACACTGCCAACGATAAACTAATTTTATTCATCTTTCTATCGGTTTAATTTATTAATTTCCAACAGAAATACAACAAGTCAGCAGCAGCTATGTTCTCATTAGCGAAACAATTTG
>JAVVPX010000186.1:0-1087 GCA_036655555.1 Bacteroidaceae bacterium
TGAAGGTAATTTCCTCTCTTTTACCAATTCATTAATCCACGAAATGGTCTTCTTGTAAGTGTAGTTTGCACGCAACACATAAAGAGTTGCGTCTGCTACTCTACTCAAAATCAAAGAATCGGTAACTAAACTTATCGGCGCACAGTCTAATATAACATAGTCGAATTGCTTTTTCAGTTGCTCTATCATACTATCTAAACGGTCGCTCATCAATAGTTCGGCAGGGTTGGGAGGAATAATACCGGAAGTTATTATTTTTAAATTATCATTGATTCCCGAAGGTTGAATAAGCAAATTTAAATCGGTCTCTATCCCCGATATATAATTTGTGGTCCCTTTTTTCCCATCAACAGCTAAATAACTAGCCAACATCGGCTTACGAACATCCATACCTACCAACACCACTTTCTTGCCAACAAGCGAAATACTGATAGCTAAGTTCATAGATATAAAAGTCTTTCCTTCACCCGGAACAGAAGAAGTAACCATTAATACTTTATGACCCCCACTTCCTACTAAGAATTTAAGATTAGTACGTATGCCTCTGAATGCCTCCGTAGAATGATTGTTATGATTCTCTTTCACTACAATACTTTCTCCCGTAGACGATTGATTAACCTCTCCTAAAATAGTTATATTAGTAAGTTTCTCTAGCTCTGCCCTATTCTTTATCTTGAGGTTAAAGAAATCGATCAAATAAAGAACAATTACCGGAATGACACAACCTAGAAGCAATGCAATCAAATAAATTAAAGGTTTCTTAGGCGAAACCGGGAAACTAGTAGCTAATGCTTCATCGATAATTTTGGCACTATTAGCCGTAACTGCCAAAGCCAAAGAGTTCTCTTCCCTCTTTTGCAACAACATCAAGAAAAGTTCTGCCTTAATTTGCTGTTGACGAGCTCTTTCGGTGTATTCTCGTTCTTGAGTCGGAACATTTTCTATTCGTGCGTTATACAAACTTGCCTGATGATCTAAGTTTCTTTTAGAAATCTGTAAACTTTGATATACTCCCGATAGAGAAGCCAACAAATTGGCATGTAATGCTTTTATATTAGATGTAAGATTAATAATCGCAGGATTCTCC
>JAVVPX010000187.1:0-1075 GCA_036655555.1 Bacteroidaceae bacterium
TGTACAACAAGAAATACAGCAAGATTCTCGCTTCCGTTCCTTGATTATTTACTACGATGTAGATCCTTGCTAAATTTTATCCTCTATGACCCTCTCTATATTGTGTAGGAGTAACTCCTGCCACTTGTTTAAATACAGTACTGAAGTAACGTTGGCTACCAAATCCGGTCTGCTCGGCTATTGTTGCGAGGTTTATGTCGCTTTGTTCCAATAATTGCATCGCCTTTTCTATTCGGTACTTAGTAATATAATCGCTCACACTTATATTCGTCAATACTTTAATCTTTTTATAAAGCGAAGCCCTACTCATACCTATGTTATCGGCTACAAACTGTACGTCTAGATTTATGTTAGAGATATTATTTACTATGATATCAGTGAGTTTAAGTAGAAACTTCTCGTCGACACTGCTAAAGCTTACTTCTTTGGGATCTACTGTTAGTCCAAAATTTTTGTAACGCGCCTTCATCTGCTCTCTGTTCTTTAACTGATTGCGAATAATAATCATTAAGAACTCTGTGTCAAACGGTTTAGCAAGGTAGGCATCCGCTCCCATTTTATATCCTAAAGAAGTACTTCCCGAATCGTTTCGAGCAGTAAGTAATATGACAGGAATATGACTTATTTCAATATTTTCTTTGATGTGCTTACACAATTCAAAACCATTCATCTTTGGCATCATCACATCACTAATCACGATACTTGGTGAAGCTTGATTTATAACTGTGAGTGCGACCTCTCCATTTTCTGCGGTGTAGACGTGCTTAAAATATTCGCTCAAGGTTTCCCTTAAGAACTCCCGAAGTTCCGGCTCGTCTTCTACCACTAGCAAAGTATATTCCTTGGTAGGAAAGTCGCTCATTGCTATCTCTTCCTCTTCGGGCGAATAAAGCAACTCGTTGAGGTAAGGTTTGGGTTGATACGATATCTCGGTTGCGGCATTTGTTAATGGTAATTCAAAGTAGAAAGTCGAACCTTTATCTTTGTTACTGATAGCGCCAATATTACCCCCGTGCATCTCTACCAACATTTTAGCATACGACAAACCTATTCCGCTTCCTTGCCTATCGTGATT
>JAVVPX010000188.1:0-1073 GCA_036655555.1 Bacteroidaceae bacterium
TCTTCACCGGTATTAGCTCCCGTACGAAGGAAATCGCCATAATCGGAAAAAATGAAGCTCGGCATCACGGTGTCTAAGTCAATTACGCAAAGTACTTTTCCGTCTTCGTCGAACATCATATTGTTCACCTTTGTATCGCAGTGACAAACGCGTTTCGGAAGCACTCCATCCTTATACAGATGTTCGGCTTTGCACATTTCGTCTCTTCTTTTTTCTATTTCTCCAATATAAAACAATACTTCTTCCATGCGTCCCGCCGCATTTGCTTGTACAGCATCGTAGAGTTGCTTTAAACGAAATTCCATGTTATGGAAATCGGGTATCGTTTCTCCCAAATGTTCCGGAATATCCGCTAACATAGATTGGAACTCACCAAAAGCCTTACCGGCATAGTAAGAATATTCGGGATTAACAGCCTCATGAGTCAAGGCACGAGGAATGAATATCATCATTCTCCAATAATTATTATCATCATCATAATAGAACCTTTTTCCATCCTTAGTTATAAGGAATGTAAGCACTTTACGATTGATATCATCTTCGCCTTTTGCTTCAAGTTTCTTACGAATATGAGACGTCACAGCGTGTATGTTTTCTTGCAACATCTCTACGTTCTGAAAGATATCGTGATTGATGCGTTGCAACACATAATCGGGTTTATCTTCCTCTGCTACCACAACTCGATAAGAATCATTTATCAATCCTGCGCCTAAAGGCTTAATTTCCTCGATTGTGCCGTCTATTTCAAAGTGCGACACGATTTCTAATAGATTGTTCATAGTACAACTTTAATAATTATAAGTGCAAAATTAATAATATAACCCGAATCCTCGCTACAAAGCGAAAACATTTTATTATTTCTTGTTCATCGTAAGTATTTAATTCTTTCAGCTTTTTTAACTACCTTTGTCGATTCTTCCCGTTTCGACGGGTATTTAATGATAATTATTACTTAAAAATTAATGAAAACATTTGAATTTAAGCCCAAACTTTACACAACGTTAAAGCACTATTCCAAAGCTACTTTTGCCTCCGACTTAATGGCAGGTATCATTGTAGGCATCGTAGCTCTT
>JAVVPX010000189.1:0-246 GCA_036655555.1 Bacteroidaceae bacterium
GGTACCCTCTATCTCCGGCTAATCGTTTGATGCTTTTTCCTGTCAACCTTCGCACCTGTTCCAGACTCTTATCGATTGTATGCCCATCGTATTCGTTGCGAAAAGAAACCGCTCCAAGTATGACACCTGTGGCTGAGCGTATGATAGAGACTTTGTTTCCAAATTCGTATTTCTTGTGTTCTTTACCTTTACTGATGCACTGAACATCCGGTTCATGAATCGAGTAAGAAGCTGTTTTAATTTAAT
>JAVVPX010000189.1:256-1048 GCA_036655555.1 Bacteroidaceae bacterium
CATTAAGCCATAATGTTATATGAGCTGATAATTTGTTAAAAATCAGTAAGTTAATTGAAATATATTCAGTAACTATATGACTACCAATCAAATAGAGTTATGAAAGAATATTCAACCAACCTTACTGATAAACAGTGGCAAGTTATAAAAGATATCTTAGAACCGCAACTTAGAAAGCGAAAACATAGTCTAAGAAGTATAATAAATGCAATTTTCTATCTGAATAAGACCGGTTGCCAATGGCGTATGTTACCCAATGATTTTCCTCCACACGACACCGTTTTTTACTACTTCAACAAGTGGAAGCAGGATGGAAGTATTGAACAAATTACAGATATGCTTCATAGTTTGATTCGGAAATTGGCAGGAAAAGCTGAGTCGCCAAGTGTGGGAATCATCGATTCCAGAAGTGTTAAATCTTCTCATCACGTTGATCTGGATAGAGGTATTGACGGAAATAAGAAGATTAAAGGACGCAAGGAACATATTGTGGTTGATACACTTGGGCTGCCTATGAGTGTCGTTGTTCATCAAGCCAATACGCATGACAGCGTAGGGGCTCACGATGTGATTGATATGATGAAGGCAAAATTTCCGAAACTCAAAAAAATACTGGCAGATGGTGGATACAGGGGGCAAAAAATTAGAGACGCTGTTAAAGACAAACTCAATGCTGAATTTAAGGTAGTTCTTCGCCCCGAAGAGTCATCCAAAAAGTTCTCTGTGCTTCCATTACGATGGATTGTTGAACGTTCTTTTTCTTGGCTGGAAAACTTCCGCAGGATTGCAATG
>JAVVPX010000190.1:0-884 GCA_036655555.1 Bacteroidaceae bacterium
CGTTGCCATACCAAACAATAGCCTTAATTCTGCGACAAAGATAATAGAAAGTTTTGTAAATCCAACACTTTTATATGGAAAAATATTTTCTGAAGAGCAATCTACAAGAGATAAAGTCAAAGGAAATGGTATTTATTTGAAAGCTCCTAATGGGAAACCAACGAAATTAAACGAGAAGCAATGGTTACAAGTAAGTTCACTCTTTAATAAGAATAGAAAAAGGCAACCTCATAGAGGCTGCCAACGGCTTTACAACAACGGGGAACGCACCTGTACCGCCTTATGCCGATTACAAAGATATGAAGCTACTTTCTATTTTGCAAATAAATTCGTCGAAAGTAGTAGCTGAAAATGGAGAGCTTATCTTCCTAAAGGACACATATACCGATTAGGAATGCTAAACGATATCTTATTATCTTCGGGTATTCCTGATTTGCCTATAGAACTCTCTTCTGATAGGCTACAAATTAAAGCTGAACAAGAAAATCACTTATTTAATTTATCTTCGGTAGTTAACTTGTCTACTGCTATGCAGTACCCAATTGCTGTATTCAATAGCAATACGCAATCAAAAAGTAAAGTAATCCTTACGGAATTGTGTAACGGAGAAAAAATCATTGTTGTATTAAGAGCAGAAAGTAATAAAGTATCAGGACGTAAAGTGTTATATGTAAATAGGATAAAAAGTATTTATCCTAAAGATACGAAACAGATTATTTCTTGGATTAACCAAAATAATCTATTAAGATATGTAGACAAAATTAAAGCTACTGATTGGCTGGGGAAACAGCAGTTCAATTCCGCTGACGTTGCCATACCAAACAATAGCCTTAATTCTGCGACAAAGATAATAGAAAGTTTTGTAAATCCAACACTTTTATATG
>JAVVPX010000191.1:0-877 GCA_036655555.1 Bacteroidaceae bacterium
ATAGTAACATTTACTTTTAATCCCAATTTCTTTTCTATGAATTTTGTAACACTTTCCATTACTCTTTGAGCAGCTTTTTCACTTTTTACTACAATCATACAGTCATCTGCATAACGTGTAAATTTTAGGCCTCTTTTTCCTAATTCTTTATCAAGTTCATTTAACATGATATTAGATAAGAGGGGACTTAAATTACCACCTTGTGGCGTTCCTACTTTAGTTTCATGTACAACACCATTTTCCATTACTCCTGCTACTAGGTATTTTCGTATTAGTGATACCAGTTCTCCATCGTGAATTGTATTCATGATAATTGCTATTAATTTATCGTGACATACCGTATCAAAGAATTTTTCTAAATCTATATCTACAACCCAAGTATAACCATCATTAAAATATTCTAATAATGTAGTTATTGCCATTTCACATGAACGTCCTGGTCTAAATCCATAACTTGATACACTAAATTGTTTCTCATATATTGGGCTCAATACTTGTGCAATAGCTTGTTGTATTAACCTATCAACTACTGTTGGTATTCCAAGTCCTCGTTTATCTCCGTTATCTTTTGGTATATAAACTCTTCTAACTGGGCTAGGCTTATATTTCCTATTCCTAATTTGTTCTTTGATTTCTTCTTGGTGTTTATACATATAGGCACCAAGTTCATCAACAGTTACTCCATCAACTCCACTTGTACCTTTATTTCTATACACTTGTTGGTATGCATTAAATAAATTATTATCATCTACTACTTTTTCTAGTAGTTCCATACTCGTTTGTTCCTTTCTAATTTCAACATTAACTGATTATCTTTTAGATTTTACTTCAGGGCTTACGTTACTTACTCACACCTTTATTTATTCTGATATTCCAA
>JAVVPX010000192.1:0-482 GCA_036655555.1 Bacteroidaceae bacterium
TTATCGGCGGTGAAAGTATCTACCGGCAGGCATTACCTCTGGCAGACGAGCTTTGCCTCACTGAAATAAATGAAGTAGCTCCGCAAGCGGATGCCTTCTTTCCCGAAATCGACTCCGCCATCTGGCACGAAAAGAGCAGAGAAGTTCATCCGATGGACGAAAAACATCTCTGCTCCTATACCTTTGTACGATACACTCGCTACCGGTAATCAATCTTCATTCACATCCACCACAATCGGCATTTGCCGTTTGATAGCCTCATGAAAGGAAATCAATGTTTCCGTCCGTGCCAACCCAAGGGGTTGCAACCTATCATGAATAATACTCAGCAAATGATGATTGTTCTTTGCATATATCTTAATAAACATATCATACTTACCCGTCGTAAAATGACACTCCACCACTTCTGGAATATCTTCCATCGCCTTAGTTACGGTATCAAAGGACTCGGGGTCCTTCAGATAAACACCTATATAAGCACA
>JAVVPX010000192.1:492-866 GCA_036655555.1 Bacteroidaceae bacterium
GTTTCATATCCAATCTTTTCCGGATCAATAATAAACTCCGAACCTTTTAATACGCCTAAATTAGTCAACTTCTGAATTCGCTGATGGATAGCTGCGCCCGAAACATTACAAGCTCTCGCTACTTCGAGAAAAGGTATTCGCGCATTATCGGCAATCAACTTCAATATTTGTTCATCCAAAGCATCCAATTGATGATGTCCCATAGTTAAATCAATTTGTTTTAAACTTGAATCTTTCAGGCAAAGTTAGCCAATTTCCTCCCGATAAATACTATGATTTATTACTTTTATTTCCAAAAATAGCATAAGTCAGTAATAGTTTGTACCTTTGCTGCAACATAAATATACGTCAAATATGAAACAATACCTTTGCCT
>JAVVPX010000193.1:0-863 GCA_036655555.1 Bacteroidaceae bacterium
TTCTCCATTTTTTGGAAATTTACTCTTAAGGTCTACCCTAATTTGCTTATTCCCCTTTGCTTCGATTTTATACATAGTAAAACCTTGCTCTAATGCTTGTTTTAAATTTCTTGGTTTCATAATTATAATTGTAAAGTTAATACCTTAGCCATACTATATATATCGTTCTCAATATCTATGTATGTTCTGTCAATCTCACTTACACGGATTTTCTCGAATCCGGTAAGTAACCTCTTTAGTTCTTTAGCTTTTTCTTCCATATTATTTTGTTTTTAATTGGTTTGGTAAAGGCGCACTCCTCGCCCAATTTATAATAATTATAAACTACATTTTTGGCTGCAATGCGCTGCAACAGCTTAACAACGTCGCTAATACTCCACAATTTTTTTGTTTCAAACTGATAATAATCTACTATCTTATTATTGTCATCACGCGCATCTGCGACGTAATATGTACGTACGCGTATACATACCTCCGTCACTGCCTCTCTTGTTGCCCAATTCTCAACTAACATAGCTGGTGTAAGTGTCTTATTATTAAGCACATCCTTAGCTTTTAGTCCCATTTTTGCAAAAAATTGAATAACGGCTACATTATCTCTATTGTCTATTAGACATTTACAGCGAGAATTTAAACTACCCTCCTGCTCTAACCAGCTGTTTTTTAGCGACTTAGCAGCGCTCTTAACGTCTTTAGCAGTATAATCTACTTTAACAGCTGCAGACATAATAGATTGTGATAGTGCTCTTACTGTTGCTTGCGTAGCGTTAAGCTCTGTGTTAGCGACTACTAATGTGTTTGTTTTTTTCATTTTTTATTTGTTAATTAGTTGATAATCAATGTTTTAATGCCTTTTTACCCCC
>JAVVPX010000194.1:0-814 GCA_036655555.1 Bacteroidaceae bacterium
TAATTAGTTCAGGAATAGTAGTATATTTATCTATTTTATATGTACTTTCAATAAAACTAATTATTTCTATTAATTCCTCTTCAGTATAGTTTAAACTATCATACATTTCCTTTTCTAACTCTAACTTTTTAGTAAGACCCTTTATTAATTTATCACAATTTGTTGATGTTTTCTCACATAAAAGAATACTTAAATAGATTCTTTTTATTTCCTCAGTTATATTAAACAAATCTTCTAACTTTTTAAAATCCATAGATATCCCTCATTTTCAAGTATTCTAACATAAAAGAAAGATTATTGAAACAACAAAAAAATCTCCTAAAAAAGAGATTAATTTATTTAATGGTGTCCCCGAAGTGATTTGAACACTTGACCCACGCCTTAGAAGGGCGTTGCTCTATCCAGCTGAGCTACGAGGACATCAACTAAAATAAATTATATATCAAAATCGCATTTTTAGCAAGAACTTTTTGGTGCTGTGTTATTTTTAAACATGTGCTGTATCTATTTTTTCATTATCAACATTAAATATAACTGTATTTATTCCATAAGTATCTCTTAATGATAAACTAATTGAGTATTTAACTTCTTCTAAAATATCTTTTTCTTCTATATTAGCTAGTATTTTATTATTAAAACTAAGACTTATACTATTTTCTAATAATTGATAACTTAATAAATTTGCTGATGCAGTTAAATAACTAATAAGGTTAGTATGATATATTGGAGTTGTTTTTAAATTCTTAATTATTATTTCAACTCGTTCAATATGTTCATTACTTACCTCAGTTACTGGTACATAGTAATAAACATC
>JAVVPX010000195.1:0-770 GCA_036655555.1 Bacteroidaceae bacterium
ACATCGCCATAAATACGTATATAATGAAAAACATCAGATATCAAATAGATATTTGATAAAACATTGAAATTAATATTGGCAGAGTGGCTGAATGCATACGCCGACCAGCGTAGACCTTTAATAGGGGTCCATAGGTTCGAATCCTATATATTGATAAATATGTTTAACTTGTATGAGATGTGTTGAGTTAAGCTTTATTGACATTTAAAAGATGTGCGGTAAAGAGTGGCGAACCGGTCATACATTATATGAGACAGTGTAAATTTTGTATTATTGCAAGTCTTTCAAAAGAAGCGCGATGATAGTATGGGGTTTACCGTTTCATATAATTTGGCGAGCTGGCAGAGCGGTCGATTGCGGCGGTCTTGAAAACCGTTGGTTCAGTTAATAGCTGGGTCCGTGAGTTCGAATCTCACGCTCGCCTCCAATTTTTTGCTGAAGTTTACAGTTATCTTAGCGTAATCTAATTAAAACTGTTGTTGCATGAAGAAATTTATGCTGCTGAAGTTCCTGGTTATCTTGGCGTAAATACAACCAAAACCTTAGTATTCCGGGTATAGCTCAGTCTGGTAGAGCACTCGCTTTGGGAGCGAGTTGGCGTAAGTTCAAATCCTACTATCCGGACCAAATTTTAATAAAGATATGGTGGATATGTGATTAGATTTATACTTAATTTATTAGGTGTGGCTGACAAAAATAAACATGCCAAAAATGTACATATACGTGAAGAAGAACGCCACAAATTAGATGAACGTCGTCGTCAAGAACGA
>JAVVPX010000196.1:0-765 GCA_036655555.1 Bacteroidaceae bacterium
GTATAGCTACGGCTTCCAGTGGCAAAGGGGATATGCTCCTGCTGGTCATAATCACAATCTTTGCACTTATATCGCTGAACCTTCATTCGGATGACCGTCTTTTTACTGCCTATGGGAAGACCTAAGAACTCCCGCATACGATAGCCATTCTTCACAAGATGACGTTGCCCACATTTGGGACATACTTTTTGACGCTTACGATACTCCACATTTAAAACTAATGTCTTACCTTTGTATTGTTCACTTGTGCATTTCAGACCCTGAAGACCGAAAGCATGATAGAGAAAGCTGCTGTTCATTGTATCTTTTGTTTGTTGTTATTCAAAGATACAACAATATGGTGGCTTTCTCTTTTTACATCGACTTATCACTCCAATTACCGGATGAACCTCAATTTTCGATTGGCTAATTCGCAATCCTTTTCTTTTTGAGTATAAATAAAATTGAAATGCTGTGGAGATTTATCAAATATCAATGGTTGGGATTCGATGCCTACACCAATTTCCACAAGCTGAAAGAAAATGTTGAAACAATCATCAGCAAGGTGGGAAAGGAATATTGCATTAATTTCTATTGACTACTTACAAAAAAATAACAATCATTCACTCATGAACGTTTTTATAAAGATATGCTATTTTTTAATTCTTAAAAACGAACACATGAAAGAAAAAAAAGTCAATTTCGAAATGGTGTTTTACTGCAAAGAACTAAACATCGAATTACACCACAAAGCACACTCTGCGCTTATTCAGAAGTCTATTGATT
>JAVVPX010000197.1:0-710 GCA_036655555.1 Bacteroidaceae bacterium
GAGGTAGGGGATTTTATTACAAATCGTTACACACTGTAACAGGCTACTCTTTAGGCTTTATAAATCCGATTGGATTACGTGGTTTGTCTGCTATTGCCTTTTGTGCCTGTAGTTCTGCTAACGTCTGACTAATAAGCTCTAATTGCATTCTGGTGTCGTCGTTGATGTCGTTGTAGTCGGCAAACACTTCTTCCATGTAATTTTTGAGTTCCTTTATTTCGTTCTCTATTTGGTTAATCTTATTAACGGGAGGACTAAGCAATATTTGACGCATTGCAACAAAAACCCGTATAATACCTCTATTCAACTCAATAGCCAACTTTGAGTTAAGCACACCGCTAAGCATAGCTACACCGAATTCAGTAAAGGCAAATGGCGCATATTTGATGTTATACCCTCGACCTTTATTCATGGTCGCAAATTGCGTCCTTGAAAGTTCAGCTACTTCTTCTTGAGTGAGTACAATCATAAAGTCGTCACCCTCAAACCGATCCATATTGCGTCGAACCGCTTCTTTCAATCGCTTTGTTTCGACTTGATACATTTCGGCTAAATCAAAATCAAGCATCACCTTTTGACCTCGTATCTCGTAAATCTTACTTTGAATAAGTTCTAATTGTTCCATATCATTCCGCTTTAATATTGATACTCTTTCCACAGTGAGGGCAGGACAAAGAAGCTGTTCCCGTCTTTGGTTGCTCAAAGAGTTC
>JAVVPX010000198.1:0-320 GCA_036655555.1 Bacteroidaceae bacterium
CCACGTGGGTGCGTGAATTGAAACAAAAAGGGCCTTAAAACCAAAGGACGTGGGTGTGTCGCACCCCACGTGTGTGCGTGAATTGAAACTGCACCTCGTGCATAATCTCACTTTTGTACAAATGTCGCACCCCACGTGGGTGCGTGAATTGAAAGTAACCATCCGAACAACCACCTTTAGCCACAAGCAGAATAATACTTCCGATCCTCAATTGGACATTTGTCGACTGATGGTTTTTTTGATTTAGCTTTCTATTAGGTAATTACATATCCTTTTCGACGAGATAATATCTCAATTGGACTTATTCCGACTCTTTTAGT
>JAVVPX010000198.1:330-693 GCA_036655555.1 Bacteroidaceae bacterium
AGAAGATTTTTTAGGTCTTTAGATGAGTTACTATGGTATGGTAGCTGTGAGAGTATATCATTAAGATACTCTCTTACGTTTATTTTGTGCTCTTTACAGCAGCCAATTATTGTAAAGATGATTGCTGTATTATTTGCAGCATTATGAGTTATATGACATAGCCTTGCCTATTCTGCTGCCGGGTAGAACCTTTGGATAATTTTCTTCTATCCAACTCTTTATTTGATTTATTATTGGTAATGCTATTTCCCTTCTTTTTTCTAAGATTTTATCGGGAGGAAGATCATTTTCTCGTATATGCCGCTCCAGATTGTAAAGGAGTTGTATTTGTGCTAAAGCATACTCTGCTAAGGCCTTGTTTTC
>JAVVPX010000199.1:0-685 GCA_036655555.1 Bacteroidaceae bacterium
TCAAATTAGTATCTTTGCAATATTAGTAACAGCTTTGCAAAAGTTCGGCAAGCAAAGCCTACTGTTGTGATTTGCTTTCAAATTAGTATCTTTGCAATATTAGTAACAGCTTAGTGAATGCACAAGCAAACATTATTCATGTTGTGATTTGCTTTCAAATTAGTATCTTTGCAATATTAGTAACAGCTTGAGCCTTAAAACCAAAAATGAATTAGTGTTGTGATTTGCTTTCAAATTAGTATCTTTGCAATATTAGTAACAGCTGCATGATTAAGACAACCATGCCCGATTTCGTTGTGATTTGCTTTCAAATTAGTATCTTTGCAATATTAGTAACAGCTGCGCCAAAGAGCGGAACAACGTATTAACAGTTGTGATTTGCTTTCAAATTAGTATCTTTGCAATATTAGTAACAGCTTTTTGGCGAATTGCAAGGTATCAAAGTACGTTGTGATTTGCTTTCAAATTAGTATCTTTGCAATATTAGTAACAGCCGGGTCTTCAATCATAGTCGCCGCTAGTGCGTTGTGATTTGCTTTCAAATTAGTATCTTTGCAATATTAGTAACAGCTTTCCGATGCAAAATGTATACTTTTTCACGGTTGTGATTTGCTTTCAAATTAGTATCTTTGCAATATTAGTAACAGCTCCTTTTATTAATTTGTCGTGCATTCCTTGTTGTGAT
>JAVVPX010000200.1:0-670 GCA_036655555.1 Bacteroidaceae bacterium
CTCGTATCACTTTCTTATTTATTTTTTATATATATTCTGTAGAATCGATTTGTTCATACTTTTAATCGTACCATAGTGGAATTGAAATCAAACAGCATCTTGGATGGTATCTTTCACGGTTAGACTTTTAATCGTACCATAGTGGAATTGAAATAGAGATAGAGGATATATTAAAATCCGGAGCTGGATACTTTTAATCGTACCATAGTGGAATTGAAATAGTATCTTTAGCAGATTTACTCTCTAATATAGTATACTTTTAATCGTACCATAGTGGAATTGAAATTCTGTTTGATTCTGATTGACTTGTTTTTCCGCTTCTTTTAATCGTACCATAGTGGAATTGAAATGACAATCTTCGTTATATATTTGATTATCAATATTCTTTTGTTCGTAACCATCCGATAAATCACCTCTTGCCACGTATATAAATCACACGTATTTTTGCATAAAAATGCTAAACAAATACAACATGACATCTGCTAAATTTAGCAGTATCTATAAGGGAAATAGCATTACCAATAATAAATCAAATAAAGAGTCGGCAAATGTCCAATTGAGTGTCAGAGGTATTATTCTGCTTGTGGCTAAAGATGGTTGTTCGTATGGTTACGATAAAAATATATGTAGAAAATATGTTTTTGAAGTAATTAAAAAGAAGAAGTATCTA
>JAVVPX010000201.1:0-620 GCA_036655555.1 Bacteroidaceae bacterium
CAAAGAATATGAAGGTCGTTTGATACTAATTAGTCTGAGTATTGACGATAAAACTGCTTGGGAAATAGCTTCGAGACATCATAAGATTACCTGGTGGAATTTGAACGACTTGAAAGGGCAACACGGAATATATGCCAAATATACTTCAGGTTCTATTCCCCGTTACGTCTTTTTATCTCCCGAGGGAGAGGTGGTTGAAATGTGGTCGGGTTATGGAAAAGGTAGCTTGAAACTTAAAATGCAGCAATTACTGAATACGGAGAAGAAGGAAGACAAAAGAAAGATCAGCCCGTTGTAAAAACTTTCAGGTTTGCCCCTATACAACTTATAGATACACAATTAAAGAGCCGATACAAACAATTTGTATCGGCTCTTTAATTGTGTCGGGGTAGCGGGATTCGAACCCACGACCCCCTGCTCCCAAAGCAGACTCCATTTTATTGATTAATATGTTGGTTATTAGGTATATATACTATACCTATTTCTTGTCAAAGATAAGTTTTCGTATATTTACCGTTTAAACATTGGCTCTTTTCCAAGCAATATCCAGTCCGCCGAAATGCCATAATCCCGAACCAGATACACAATCCACTCCGGTTTAAGAACGCTCACTTCCGGTT
>JAVVPX010000202.1:0-617 GCA_036655555.1 Bacteroidaceae bacterium
AATCTGATGGTTGCCCGACATAAGGAGGAGCAATTTCCGGTGGAGAACAGACAACATATCTTGTTCGAGTCTTTTCTCGTACAAGTACAAAAGCATTACACCCGACAACGGGATATCATTTTTTATGCCGATATTCTTTGCGTCACTCCCAAATATCTATCGCAGATAGTTTATAAGGCAAGTGGACGCTATGCCGGCGATTGGATACGGGATTATGTTATTCTTGAAGCTAAAGCGATGCTGAAAAGCCGAAAATATACGGTTCAGCAAATGAGCGATCAACTGAACTTTGCCAATGCTTCTTTCTTCGGGAAGTATTTCAAAGCTACGGTAGGGTGTTCACCACGGAAATACCAGATGAGTGATACCTGACTACTTTTTGTGATGCGGAATCAATTCAAAATAACGGCTAAAAAGCCCTGAAACCGTTGTGATTTGCTTTCAAATTAGTATCTTTGCAATATTAGTAACAGCCGTTTTCTTGAACTCCAAGCCATGCAGGATGTTGTGATTTGCTTTCAAATTAGTATCTTTGCAATATTAGTAACAGCTAAACTGATTTTTAAATCAGATTGGCTACAGAAAATATCAAAGATTATTTAATTCAGCCTCCTGTT
>JAVVPX010000203.1:0-612 GCA_036655555.1 Bacteroidaceae bacterium
GAAAGAGCGGCGCGCTCTTACATATCCTTCGTGTTCCGCACTATCCTTTTGTAAGCAGCTTTCTGCTTTGTTTTCTGCCTCCATTGGCTCTTTCCTCCTTTCTCGGTTGTACTAAAGACTCCTATTGATTTGGTCCTTCACCTCTCGGCTACTATGACCTCTGCTGACTTCTGTATGCTCAGCACTGCCTTGAGCAGTGGTTACTCCTTTCAGAGCGTGTCATACAGACCTCCCCGGGTACCACACGTTTCTTTCTCTCCATCCATCTGCCACATTTACCATATATGATTCCGTGTAGTTATTGGGCTTTAACTTGTTAAGCAGTCTTACCCTCATGCATAGCCTGATATGATTTCTGTTCGTCAGACCAGAGATTTGCCCACGGGTTAGTGTGTTCCCCGCATCCAGCTTCCTTCAGATTCCACCTCACGATGGACACCCTTGCCTTCGGCTATATCCTTCCCACTACCGGGTGGATTCCGGACTTACACCGGTTAGAAACGTGCGCCGCCAGGCGCACTTATAAAGAGGGCGTAGAAAATGTTTCACGTGAAACATTTTCTACGCCCTCTTTATATCACAATATTTTAAGTTTCTATTTCAACGGTTCTT
>JAVVPX010000204.1:0-597 GCA_036655555.1 Bacteroidaceae bacterium
GCAAAGGTAATGTAAATTGATTAATTATGCAACCATGTTGCTTTTTGATATTTAGTTTATTATAGATACTTGTATAGTGGTGTATTCTGATTATGGTGTAAAGAAGAGCAGCACCTAAGTTTCCTTAAATGCTGCTTCCTTTAAATTAGGTAAGAATGATTAGTTTATCTTCTTGTAGGTAAAGATTGTTCTATCATCCAGTTCTGTACCTCCATCATCTGTATTGTCCCAATCTTCAAAAGCAAGAACTAATTTACTGGCAGCAAGTTCTTTCACCATGTAGATGTCTGTAAAACCTCTAACATCATCAATGATAGTTAGCTCATTATCCTTTAAAGACCATTTGTAGACATTAGTATCTTCATCTTGTTTACACGTTCCATCAGCTTTAAACTCCCAGAAGCGTAGGGTATTAGCTTCATCAAAAGTAACGACTTCCTTGCCATCTTTAAGTTCAATAACTTTCTCCCAAGTAGATTGCCACTTGCCAATCAGATTAGCTTGGTTAATCTCTGGTGTTTTCTCTTCGCTATCATCCTTGCTACAAGATGATAGACCAACACACACAACAGCCATCATAAGGGCTGCTAAAATTCT
>JAVVPX010000205.1:0-299 GCA_036655555.1 Bacteroidaceae bacterium
CATTGCGGCATTTCTGTTCCTTTGGTTTATGGAACGCAACGGTATTCTATATGGAGAGGATGGCAGTAAGCGAATTGGAAACAACACCCTTGTGGCACTCACACTGATGATTGCCGAAAGTCGCACCGAAGAGATGGAGACAATGGTGAAAGTAATTGTGAATCTAATTAATAAGAACAACTAACCAATTTCCATTTCAGCTGATAAATCGTGTCCGTCATTCCCGTTACTGGGGCAAAGGAAGTTTCGGGCTCTTAACGAACAAACAAGGTCAAGCCGCAAGCGGTTCTGGTAAAAAT
>JAVVPX010000205.1:308-591 GCA_036655555.1 Bacteroidaceae bacterium
TTTACCAGAAACCTTGTTTGTCCTAAGCCCTACACAAGAAAAGCCCCTGTAACAGAAACGACCGACCGATAATGACGCATAGCATCTAATACAAAACAGGCACAGCCAGATAAATCCGGTTATGCCTCTTTTAGGTTCAATGCGTTTAAGTTTACAGAGCAACAAAAAACTCCCTCTCCTCAAAATCGACATAGCTATTGCCACGCCTTTTGATGTTGATAAACTGATAAGTTTGTATATCAATTTATCAGCAAACTAACCGATTGATCAGACGGTAAATCTT
>JAVVPX010000206.1:0-258 GCA_036655555.1 Bacteroidaceae bacterium
CATCCTGTAATAATATCGGCAATACCAACGCGGAATCGGCCGCCACAACCGTGACTGTGATTTTCCAAGATGCTCCGGCGCAGAGTATGACAAAACGATTTGGAGGCACACTTCAAGCCCTGCCTGAAGGAACATTCATCTATGTGGACTCTATGCAGCAACGCGTTTATTATACTCCGCGCAGTATCGGGCAGGACACGCTGATAATATCAGCTCCTTTCGGTTATGCGGAGGTTATTCACCGCAATCAAGCCATAG
>JAVVPX010000206.1:268-585 GCA_036655555.1 Bacteroidaceae bacterium
AACAGCTATTATCTGCTCAAGGCCGGAGATACGGTGTTGTTTACTTATGGCGAAAATCTGCGTCCGCAAATCCGAAGCCTCTGTTTCCGCTTTCTAAGTTGCGGTTCTACGATTTTTTTTTTATAACTTGCCACTGTTTATCAGTAAGGTTGGTTGAATATTCTTTCATAATTCTATTTGATTGTTAGTCGTAAAGTTACGAAACAGGTTCCAACCAACCTGCTGATTTTTAGTAAATTAAAACAGCTTCTAAAACAGTTTCTGGAAAAAAGCAAATAAAAGATATGGAAAATTCAAAATTCTTTACTAATAAGAAC
>JAVVPX010000207.1:0-563 GCA_036655555.1 Bacteroidaceae bacterium
CTAAGGTAAATAACCGGGTGGAGGGACTCAACTTCAGAGTTTATAACAACAAAGATGTGGAATTCCTAGACGTGAGAGATTCGTCGGGAATGCGTACTTACGTGCGCTCGCTCTGTTTTGTTCTTTGCAAAGCAGTAGAAGACCTTTTCCCGGAAGGCAAAATTTGTTTGGAGCATCCTATCTCTAAGGGATATTATTGCAACTTGCGCATTGGAAGACCTTTCAATTTGGACGACGTAAATCGCATTAAGCAAAGAATGGGGGAAATTATAGCCGATAATATTCCTTTTCGTAGAGTAGAATGCCAAACAGAAGAAGCCGTGCGCCTATTTAGCGAACGAGGAATGACGGATAAGGTAAAACTTTTGGAAACATCCGGAGCGCTCTATACCTATTATTATACGCTGGGCGAAACAATGGATTATTACTACGGAAGCCTACTGCCAAGCACCGGCTATATCCTGTTGTTCGATATAGTGAAATACTACGATGGCATTTTGCTGCGCATCCCCAACAAAAACAATCCGGCTGTGCTCGAGGAGGTATTGAAGCAAGAGAAGATG
>JAVVPX010000208.1:0-562 GCA_036655555.1 Bacteroidaceae bacterium
TGGAATTGAAATTGTATAGATGCTACCATATCTGCTAATGCTTTATTGTTTTAATTGTACCTTATGGAATTGAAATTGGGCATTCCAACTCACTAACAATGACGGATGTAGTTTTAATTGTACCTTATGGAATTGAAATTCAATAGGACTCTCAATAGGTTTTCCGTCTTTAATAGTTTTAATTGTACCTTATGGAATTGAAATGCGATAGGTGTACGGTATTCAATGTGTTCTACTTGTTTTAATTGTACCTTATGGAATTGAAATAAAATTGCGCCTCCGATTTTCATCCCCGCTCCTATTGTTTTAATTGTACCTTATGGAATTGAAATCCTTTACGGTAAGGTGGTTGAGATTTATTTTTTCTAGTTTTAATTGTACCTTATGGAATTGAAATTACAGTTTCTCTTGCTTGCGTAATTTGATTTTCTAAAGTTTTAATTGTACCTTATGGAATTGAAATATTTATATTTAGTATGGGGCGTAATAATTTTGCTTCGTTTTAATTGTACCTTATGGAATTGAAATAGAATGATTCAAGAGATTCATAATGGAGGATTAC
>JAVVPX010000209.1:0-561 GCA_036655555.1 Bacteroidaceae bacterium
GTTGAGGCATTCCAACATCTTATTAATTTGTTTCTCCAACAGCTGCTTGCTTTCATCTTGTATGTAGTTGTCTTCCACCGACACTTTCAGAGAGAAAGTGAGTTCGTTGCCTAAAGCATCTTCAAAAGGAATACAAGGTTTCTTTTTGTATGTATCTAGAATTCGATTTTTTAACGATCGGAAAAGATAGGATTTAAGATTGGTAACTTGGCTAAATTTCTTTTTATTGAGGTATAAATAGCAAAATATATCTTGAATAATATCTTCTACGACCTCTTCACTAATATCAAAGCTAACCCCATAGACGTATAAATCATCTACTAACAACGTGTAAATATCCGAAAAAGACTTATCACACCCACCTAAAAAGCGATGCAATAATGACTGTATCGTATCATTATCAGATGTTGAACTCATGACTTGTCTTTTAGTCGGATTTAAGATTAATATAAGCATTCGAAACGACGCATAACAGTTTCGATTTGCGCACAAATATAAGCATCTATTTTTAAAACAGAAACAAAACAACTAAAATATTTCATTTTTAACTTTATAAAAAGA
>JAVVPX010000210.1:0-536 GCA_036655555.1 Bacteroidaceae bacterium
CAAGCACGTACTGCTATTCATAGAGCTGTACTGCTGTACAATACAGCAAGACCTCACCAAGCATTGGGAATGAAAACACCCATGCAGTTGGTAGATGAGAAAACAGTAAATCCATTGTTTAGTAATGCATGCTAAAGAATCTAACGGCTGCGTTCGTCGGGACGGGTGCTCCCGCCCCTTGCCACGCGGGCGATCCCCGAGCGATGATTTATGCTATTTTACTTGTATGACAACAAAAATAGGATTAATTTTGCAAGCTGACAACAAAAATAGGATTTAAAGAATAGAGGTGTAAACCTATATCGAATTTTATAACAAAACTGACAACCAAAATCAGTACACTACAAGGTGTTGAACACAGACTGTAAGTATCTCCAAAAACTTCCGTTAGTTTTTGAAAAACTTCCGTTAGTTTCTCAAAAACTTCCGTTAGTTTCTCAAAAACTTCCGTTAGTTTCCAAAGCTCTGTACTTATCACAAAATGATTGCCTATGCACCAACAAAAAGCCCGCCGGAATCTTTCGTCCAGCGGGCTT
>JAVVPX010000211.1:0-529 GCA_036655555.1 Bacteroidaceae bacterium
CGTAACCGCCGATGCCCAAAGCAAATTTACCTTTCTGGTCCGTCAGTAAAAACCGGGGGGCTTTGGGTTCGTGAAAGCGGGGGAGTTGCGTTTCGTTCAGTATTCGGATGATTTCGTCGCCGGTATTGTCGATCGAAACAAAGAGAATCGAACGAGGCTCTGCGTTCTCTACATTGATTTTCTTTTGCGCTTGCGCGCCCAAGGGGAGTAAACCCATTGCTAGCAGCAAGGCTGCTGCATTAATTTTTGTTTTCATACGCTATTATTGTTTTAAGATGAATGGGCTTACAACAACTTTCGGTAAGAATGGTTGCCAGTTCTCCAGAGAAAGTTTATCTTTGCCGCCCGAATTAACAACCATAGGATGCCGTGAATAGCGGTCGTGTATTCTAGAACACCACGTAAAAAACAAGAAGATGAGAGAAAAAGTATCTGTACCTTTCATGCTGCTGGGCATATTGTTTAATGTATGCCTTATTGCTGCCAACCTGCTCGAAACGAAGGTCGTTCAAGTAGGGAGCCTCACGGT
>JAVVPX010000212.1:0-260 GCA_036655555.1 Bacteroidaceae bacterium
TTGTGGGTATAATTTGTTAATACAGTGTTCAGTATCTTTAAAAACCTTATATATAGTTGTTACTATTTCTTTTAACTTATTTATTGTTCTTTCTTCTTTTAAAATTATCTTTTCCCAATCCCATTGGTCAACATATATAGAATGAAGATTATCTAAGTCCTCATCTCTTCTTATTGCATTCATATCTGTATATAATCCTTCACCATTATTAAACCCATATCTAAATAAAGCCATTCGCTTCCATTTAGCAAGTGAGTGTA
>JAVVPX010000212.1:270-520 GCA_036655555.1 Bacteroidaceae bacterium
ATATCCTTAATATCAAAGGTAACAGGGCGTTCAACACCAATTAAATTATCATTCAAACCAGTGTCGGTTTTTACAAAAAGAGGTGCTGAAACTCTAGTAAGATTTAATTCTTCTGATATTTTTGTTTCAAAAAAGTCCTTCACTTGTTTAATGGCAATTTCTGTGTCCTTAAGTCCAAGAAGTGGTTTATACCCACTTGGTATTGCAAGTTGTTTTTTATAAGTTATCATAGTTTTTACCTCCCGAGTTA
>JAVVPX010000213.1:0-517 GCA_036655555.1 Bacteroidaceae bacterium
TCGTATGATTTTTTTACCAGCCAGAAATCCCGTTTGATCCTGAATTATAGCCTTTTTAGGTCTGACCATTAAGCCAAAAAAATAAAGGCTCCCGCAAACGGAAACCTTTATTTTTTGAATGCAATTCAGAAGCTATTTCGCAGCCTCGACTGAAGCTTTGCGGAATTCCTTCATCAACTTGGAAATCTCCAAAGCCGATTTACGAGCACGAGTACCTGCTGCCTTGTTGCCTTTCTCTACTTGAGCTGCTGCATTCTCTGCGAATACCTCGAACTCTGCATTGATCTTTGATACTAAAGTTTTCATAACGTCTTTTGATATTTTGGGTTTGTTATCTTTGGCAAAGATATAAAAATAATCTAATTACCAATATCCAAATCCATAAATTTCATCACATTTTCAAGGTATTTCCGCAAGTTCATCTATTGCATTCTGCGTTTCATCCTCTAAATTGTCGAATTTGTTCACAAACCAATGTCGCGGAGCAGAACGTGCTACGATCGTGGTTTAGAGCCTG
>JAVVPX010000214.1:0-510 GCA_036655555.1 Bacteroidaceae bacterium
AAAACATAGCTTCGGAGCGAGTAGTCAAATGATTCATCTCTCATTTCAATTCCATAAGGTACAATTAAAACGTTGAGATTAAGACGTTGTCGTTATCTCCTTGTTGAATTTCAATTCCATAAGGTACAATTAAAACATTGATAGATTTTCATCCATCCAATCTTTTATCTTATTTCAATTCCATAAGGTACAATTAAAACATTTAAGAACTTAAAGCTTGAATGTAGAGCTTCTTATATTTCAATTCCATAAGGTACAATTAAAACTAAGGCTATCTTTACCGAGATGCTGATGGCTAACTTATTTCAATTCCATAAGGTACAATTAAAACAAAAAGGTCTTATTCAAATTGAAGTGTCTCATGAATTTCAATTCCATAAGGTACAATTAAAACAACCTCTGTCAATGAGACTAGCTCGGTTTATCATATATTTCAATTCCATAAGGTACAATTAAAACCAAGTTTTTTTACCATATCATATCCTATATCCGTTAATTTCAATTCCATAA
>JAVVPX010000215.1:0-509 GCA_036655555.1 Bacteroidaceae bacterium
GATGTTATTGCTTTGGATCAAGAACGGATCAATGCACAATCAACCAAAGAATTATATCAAGCGGCATTAGAAAAGCACCCTGAAGCGGATTGCATTTATATCATTTCTGATAATGCGCGCTATTATAGAAATAAAGAGTTGACTGAATGGGTGAGTGGGACGAAAATAGAACAACTATTTCTTCCTCCTTATTCTCCAAATCTCAACCTGATTGAACGGTTATGGAAGTTTTTGAGGAAAAAAGTAATTAATACTGGATTTTATCGAAATAAGGAAAAATTTCGAAAGGCGATAAAGAGCTTTTTTGAAAATATTCAGCAATATAAGGCAGAGTTGGAGACGCTTCTAACTCTCAATTTTCGATTGGCTAATTCGCAATCCTTTTCTTTTTGAGTATAACTATGATACTATTATCTTCGTATCTAATTCCGAGACATTCTTGTTCTCGAACGCCAAAGGCGTGGTATAATAAGCTGGTATTCATATTTCATTGGATGTTGCAATTCAAA
>JAVVPX010000216.1:0-509 GCA_036655555.1 Bacteroidaceae bacterium
GTCGAGAATAATAACAATACATATCGTGTAACTAAAATTGGTAGTGGCGCTTTTGAAGGTGGTTGTACTGGATTAACGGCTATTACTATTCCTAATAGTGTGAATAACATTGGTAGTTATGCTTTTACCAGTTGTACAAGATTAACCTCTATTACTATTCCAAATAGTGTGACTACGATTAGGGAACAGGCTTTTGATTATTGTATAGGATTAACCTCTATTACTATTGGTAATAGTGTGACTGAAATTTACTATCGTGCTTTTGCTTCTTGTCGCGGATTAACCTCTATTACTATTCCTAATAGTGTGACTACGATTAAGAGAGAGGCTTTTGCATTTTGTTACGGATTAACGGCTATTACTATTCCTAATAGTGTGACTACGATTGATGAACTGGCTTTTCGAGACTGTACTGAATTAACCTCTATTACTATTCCTAATAGCGTAACTACAATTGGTCAGAGTGCTTTTGCTAATTGTACAAAACTTCAAGAAATAAAGGTTTATGT
>JAVVPX010000217.1:0-503 GCA_036655555.1 Bacteroidaceae bacterium
TAAAAACATTTTATATTATTAAAGGCAGGAATAACAATGAAATTTACAGATTTTTTAAATGAAAGTTATAAAAGTAATGAAGAAGACGCTAACCCAGAAAACTTAAAGGCATTCAAATTAGCAATTAAAAAGAATGAATTAATTGATTTAGTTAAGGATGTATTTGAAGAAAGCTATATTACTAGAGGTGCTTTTTATAGTGCACATAGTTTTAAAGTAAAAACTGATGATTTATTTTTATCTTCTGTATATAACGATGGCAATGGTAAAGTAAGAGCTCGTATTCGTGGTTTAGTAGAATTTTATTTAACTAATCCGGAAGATGCCGAAGGTACATCTTTTGATATTAGACCAAAAAATGAACCATATTATTATCCAATTATGTATAGCATCGATTTGAATAAAATCAAGTTGGCTGATTCAGAATTAGATCATGATTATGATGGTAATGGTACTTATAAAGATGCTGTAAAACGTATTTCTGAATACGCGTTGAAAATTAC